>JAIULY010000008.1 GCA_022565875.1 Schleiferiaceae bacterium
GTCTTGCTTACGAAGTCATTCGTTACATGGGCAAACTCCCCGGTAAGGCAAGTCACTTCACAAAAATGGACGCCAAATTTGATGAGGAGTACAAAAAAATTGCGGCAGCTCATCAACTCGAGTTTTACTATGAAAAAGAGGGTAAGGTGTATTTCATGTTCTCGCGAATAGCGCCCAGTATAAAAGTCAAACGCGTAGGTTTGGGGGGATATCTCGAACGCGATGCTACAGGTGAAATCACTGTCTACAAAGAAGTTTTCCGGACTTGGAAAATGGAAGAACCTGTTCTTGCTGAAAAAGGATTGAAATTGTTTTCACTTATGGTAAACAACAAGGACTTGACGCCATTTTACCCTGAAAACTCAGGAAGAGAAGAGTTTATTGAGTTTCCAGATGCATATACACACTTTGACGTTGAAAAACGCATGTGGATTTCTTCACGTGAAGATGTTTTAGAGCCTTTTTATCACTTGAAAGGCCATCCCGAACAACTAGAAAACACAGACTCATTATGAATGCACGCGATTACAAACTTTTAATTGTAGATGATGAGGTGGATATCCTCGAGATAATAAGCTACAATTTGAAAAAAGAAGGATTTGTTGTGGAAACCGCATCTCATGGCGAAGAAGCGATTAAAAAACTGGAGACGTACTTGCCTCACCTCATTCTTTTGGATGTGATGATGCCCGGGATGGATGGCATGGAAACGTGTGACTTGATTAGAAAAGATCCGCGTTTTGATAAAACCATTGTGGCCTTTTTGACAGCACGGGGAGAGGATTATAGTCAACTAGCTGGCTTTGAGGCGGGCGCAGATGATTACATTACCAAGCCCATTAAACCAAAACTTTTGGTGGGGCGTCTAAAAGCTTTGCTGAGAAGGGTTTCGAATGATATTTCTCAGAATGAAATTGCTGTTCCTACCACTGTTGAAGTGGGCAATGTACTAGTGGATTATGAACAGTATCAAGTGACTGTGGCCAAGAAAAAAATAGACTTACCACGAAAAGAATTTGAATTGTTGAGTCTGTTAATTTCCAAACCAGGGAAAGTATTTCCAAGAGAAGAAATCATGGATAGGATTTGGGGTTCTGAAGTGGTGGTTGGTGGAAGAACCATTGATGTGCATATTCGAAAATTGCGCGAAAAAATTGGGGATGAAAAAATAAGAACAATAAAAGGAGTGGGGTATAAGTACAAAGGTTAGCTAGCTCGGAAAAATCGCAATAATCCTTATCTTCTCTTCACAAATCATACAGCCTAGCCATGCTATTCCCCCACGTCAACAATAAATAACTCTTCGTTTTCCTTTACCATGTAATGCCGTTCACGGGCGTACTTTTCCAATTTTTCCTCACTGCCGGTCAACTCTTGAATGGCTTCTTTGTTTGCCTTTATTTCTGCTTCAAAAAAGGCCTTTTCGTTGTTGAGCTTTTTTAAGTCTTGTGTCAACTCTCGCTGAATAATCCAAGAATTGGTATCGATAAATAACATCCAAATCGAAAACCCCAACAAACCCAATACGTAGCGATTTTTTAAAATCCGAAACCAAACGTTGTCGTTTAGTTGGTCAATTTTTGCTTTTAAAGTCATATGGCCGAGTTGTTTTTATACAATGCTTTGCTTTCAGAATGCTTGCCGGTTCTCAAGTCAGTTTGAGTCTGATGCTAGGCCATAAAAGTAAAGACTTTTTTAAACGATGTCCGCTCGCGGTTTCATTGTTTTTCAACAATAAAACCGCAAGCGGATTTATGGTTTTTCAAAAGCCTTTGTAGCAGCTTCCATTGTTGTATTACAAAAGGCTGCGCAAAGACTTGTAAGGGTTGGCTGCACGAATGTTTATCATAAAACGAACCCTATTCCAAAGCTTTGGCTGTAGGTCGCTAACGTGATCCTCCAAGCGGCTATTATTGATTAACGGTAAACCAATAGAGAATGCATTAGGAATCAATTCGATGAGTAATCCGGATGAAAAATAGCTATCCCAAACCATTGCATTTGCACTGTTTTCACGGTTCATCAAGGCGCCCTCGGCATATACACTAATCAAAGGCACATAAGGAAGTTCCAGCGTTATGCGTCCTGATGTCAACACACTATGGGCTTGTAGTTGGGTAAATACTAAGAAGCCACCTTCATTGTCCAAAAATTGGGTGCGATTGCCGCCACGATTGAAGAAAAACTCATCCAATCGGTAATCTTGTTGGCCATCCCAACCGTTGAGCCTAAAGTTGTATGGTGAACGAGTTGAAGTAGGCGCCATTGCTCCAGCAAACAATCTGGTTTTAACGTGCTTTTCTTTCCAATAGCGCTTTTCGTAAACATAACTACCAAAAATTTTGGTGGTTGTACTGTTTTCTGATGGGCTAGAGGCAGTGGTTTCGCTCAAATCGCTAATCCATTCTACCCCAATATACCCAGCGTGTGAACGGTTGTAGTTGCTCTTAGAAAAACTATAAAACGCTTCATTTGCCGTGTACCAATTTCTCGCTTCTAGGTTCTCATCACCCAACCGCTGTATGTCTTCAATAAAACGAAAGCGGATGCCAGCTTTGTGATTGAAGTTTGTACTGCGATCTTTGGTGCGCAAATGGAAAATTAAGTTGGGGTTGATGCGATTGTAAAGAGAAGGAGAAGCCCCTTGAGTCGTGAAAAAACGGCTCGTTTCTGTTTCTAAACTGATGCGACTTAGCCAGTCTGTTTTTGGGGTGAAATAATTGTAGTTAAACCCAGCAAGCCCCACCAAACTATTTGAGCGAAAGCCAAAGGCAGGTGCAATATAGTACTCAAATTTTTTCCCAAAAAATGAGCGATTGTGGATGCCCAGCCCAAGATAAAAGGGGTCTCCACTATTGAACCCCATTACCGGTAGCAGCACTTGTCTGTTTTCTTCGCGATGTTCGAGCATGGGCAAAAACTTAAAGGATAGCTTTCTAGTAGAGGGTGTAGCATCGTTTTCAAGCACCAGGTCCAATGAATTGTTGTTTTTGTTGTGGATAATCGGTTCTGCCCAATCGGCAGGAAACTCAAAAGTCTTTTTGCCCGTGAATCCCTCGAGCCAACGCGTGGTATCATTGGCAAAGGTTAAGGGTAGTGGAGCAGAGACGTTTCCTTTGTTTTTAAGGGTAACCTGGAATTTACCGTCTAAAACTTTTGTGGAAACAATTTTATAATCCACTTTTTTGGTGCTACCAACAATATCTTCAAAAAACCAGCTGAGGTCTTTACCTGTACTTTCCTCAAAAGTGGCTTGTAAATCTTCTGGCGCAGGATGTTTAAATTTCCAAGTATTGTAATATAGGTGCATCGCTTTTAGAAAAGCCTCCTCTCCCAGATAACCCCTCAAATGCTGAAAAGCCACTGCCGATTTCATGTAAACCACCAAACCATAGTTGGTATTTGAGAACGCTGGCGCAGGTGCATTCATCGGTTGGTCTTCGTTCCAACTACCAACTATTCGGTAGGCTAAGTAATATTGGTCTTTGTCTTTCCACTTGTCCAAACCAAAGATTTTGGCATTGCCAGCTAAGTTTTCATTTGGGTAGAAATGTTGCATGTACATAGATTCTACGTGGGAGTTCATACCTTCATCCATAAAGGGATAACGTCTTTCATCTGAGCCCAAAATACCATAGAACCAATTGTGACCTACCTCATGTGCAATGACTTTGTCGAGCATTTTTCCAGAGCCCATGGAGCCAATTACAGTTACCATAGGGTATTCCATGCCACCACCTGCGGCTATGGTTCCGTCCACAGCTGTTACGTAATCGTAGGGGTAATCACCCACTTCTTTGCTGTAGAATTGCGTAGCATTAACGATGTAGTCAACACCTTTGTCTTTCCATAACTTTTTGTTGGCTTTTTGATACATAGCGATGGCCTTCACTGAGCGATTGCCAATGTTGAAGTCTTTGGTTTCCACAAAAAACGATTTAGAAGCAAAAAAAGCAAAGTCATGGATGTTGTCTTGTTTATAGCGCAGCGTCTTTTTTGCCTCAGCGCTGGGCGAATCATCACCTTTAAAAGATCCGTCTTTGGTAGCGGCCTCACGTTCGGCAATGCGTTCCCATTCTTCATCATTTAACAACATACCCGTGGCGCCAACAAAGTAGTTTTCTGGTAGGGTAATCGATACATCAAACGCCCCAAACTCACTGTAAAACTCACCTTGAGTGAGATAGGGGTAGGGGTGCCAGCCATTTCTGTCGTATACAGCGGGTTTTGGATACCACTGCGTGATCATGTAATCATTTTCAATATGGCCTAATCTGGAAATTTCTGCATTGGGCAATTTCACACGAAAAGGAGTTTTAATGGTGGTTTTTTCTCCGGGTTGTAATGGGGTGTGCAGTTGAATGCGTTGCACGTCCAATTGATTGTTGACGTTTTCAAACGAGACAGGCCTTCCATTTTGTGTAAAGAAAAGCGAATCGCAAAACCCTCTGTTGTCTTCTTGGTCCAAAAGTGCAGCTACCTTTCCAGAAACCAGAAGTTGGTCATGCAAAGCAGTACCTTTTTGATAGGCGTTAGGCATGGTTAAGATGTAGATTTCATCCAAGACATGCGGAGAGGCGTTGTGGTACTCCATTTCGATAGAGCCGCGAAGCATTTTTTGCACATCATCCAACTCTACAGCAATGGTGTAATTTACAGTCTGCTGAAAATAAGGTGTTTGGCCAATGGCATTACAGGAGAATAAAAGCAGGGAAACAAAGGAAAGTATGTTCTTCATTTTTTGATTTTTGCAATGAGTGGTAAAATGGTTTTTATACTTACAGAAAAATGAAATTTTAGTGAAATTTCTCGGATTTTAGCATTTCGTTGGCTACAGAGAATAGTTGTAAAATACAGGGGATAATCCATTAGTTTTGCGACAAATTTCAATAGTCTAGTCAATATTTTAAATAGAAAGCAAGTACTTATGTCAGCACACAAAACAACGCCACTTTTTTTAGATACCCTCGAACGGATGGACCTTTGGATGGACGCTATTGAGGAGGTGCCCGTCGACACTGCGGAGCAGGCTGACGAGCACGCCTTTGAATTAGAGTTATACGAAGGAAATTTATATGCGGTGATTTTTGAGTATTGCATAGAACGAGGTTATACTTTGCTTGATTTTCCGCAGCGCTATTTACACGATGAGAAATTAGCAGATGAGGAAATCACCTACGAGCGTATGGGCTATTACATTTGGCACACCGCTTTGGAAGCGACAGATGTCTTTGATTTGATACGTAAAATCGAACTTTGGGCTAATCCAGATTTGTCAGACGTAGATATTCGGCAAGAGTTAGCAGAGCGGCTGGCAGAGCTAGGTCCAGCAGCATCTTTATTCGAGGCCGTTGAAAATTGAATGACCTTGAAATAACAAGTAACCGAGAGCAATTTAATAAATGGTAGCTAATGGGTAATTTTTTCTTTAAACATAAGTTTTCATGGAATTTATTTTGCTGGGGTTTTGTTTTTAAATAATTGAAAAACAAGTTGTTGTTTGATGCGTGTTACTAAAGTGTAAAAAATACACTTTTATCTTTTGCAGGTCGCATTTCATTTTATACCTTTCGCCAAAATTTATTAATCTAATGTTGCAAAACCACATGAACAAAAAGAAACCAACAGTTGCCTATTTCTGCATGGAGTATGGACTAGACGAAACATTTAAGTCGTATGCTGGTGGATTAGGCATCCTGGCAGGAGATTATTTAAAAGGCGCAAAAGATCATGAATTCCCCATTGTTGGCATTGGTATAAAGTGGAAACAAGGGTATACCGATCAGCGCATTGATGAAAATGGAAAGCCCTACGATGCCTATCACAACTATGAGTATGATTTTTTAGAAGATACAGGCGTTCAGGTTCCCGTTACCATAAAAGGTAGCGAGGTGCAATGTAAGGTATGGAAGGTTACTGCTTTTGGCAATGCCCCTTTGTATTTATTAGACACCGATTTGCCGCACAATCCCGAATCGTGGACTACGGGACAACTTTATGGTTGGTTTGGGGAAGAGCGCATCGCACAAGAAATTGTATTGGGCATCGGTGGTGTTCGTGCCTTGCGAAAATTAGGCATTGCTATCGATGTATATCACTTCAATGAAGGCCATGCATTATTTGCTGGTTTTGAATTGATACGCGAAAAAGTAGCAGCAGGTGCGACTTATGAAGACGCGGTAGCAGCCACAAAAGCTGAAACTGTATTCACAACGCATACTCCAGTTTTACAGGGTAACGAGTCACATCCCATAGAGCGAATTGTTTATATGGGAGCCAATATGGACATCACAGAAGAGCAATTAGAGGAACTTGGTGGGTCGCCATTCAACATGACAGTAGGAGCATTGCGCTTGTCGAAAAAATCGAATGCAGTAGCAGCGCTTCATGGAGAGACCGCAAACAAAATGTGGGCACATGTAGATGGTAAATCCGATATTGTTCCTATTACCAACGCCATCCACATGCCAACTTGGGTGGATAATGAAATGATTGTTCGCGCCGAAAATGGTGGAGACTTGTGGGAGCAGCACATGAAAAACAAGAAAGATTTAGTAGACTTCATCGAAAAGAAAAATGGGGTTCGCCTCAATCCTGAAAATCTAATCATTGGATTTTCTCGCCGTGCTGCACCGTACAAGCGAAGCGACTTTATATTCAGCGATCCAAAAATTATTGAGCCCTATTTAAAGTCAGGAAAAATTCAGATTGTGTTTTCAGGAAAAGCCCATCCATTGGATGATACGGGTAAAGGTATCGTTGCCAATTTGGTGAAAATGAGTAAACTGTATCCAAGTGCAGTAGTCTTTTTACAGAATTACGGAATGGAAATCGGTGCCGCACTAACAAGAGGGTCCGACATTTGGTTAAACAATCCACGTCGCCCAATGGAAGCAAGTGGTACCTCGGGAATGAAAGCCGCTATGAATGGTGTCTTGAATTTTAGTATTCTCGATGGTTGGTGGCCAGAGGCTTGTCGCCACGGTGAAAATGGATGGCAATTTGGTGATGCGTTTGAAAGTACAGACGAGAAAATACAAGACGCCCACGATTTAAAAGCGCTTTATCAAGTGCTTGAGAATGATGTTGTACCAACGTATTACGAAAATCGTGAAAAATGGGTTTCTATGATGAAAAATAGCATCCTTGACACTAAAGATTATTTTGCAGTTAAACGAATGTTGGAGGAGTACTACTCTGAGTTGTATGAAGCGTAAGCATCATTTCTTAGATTGACGGATTGCGAAAAGAAAAAGCCGCTCCAATGTTGGGCGGCTTTTTTTGTTTTTGACAATTTTCAAGGGAAAAACCTTGGACAGTCATATATTAAATCAATATTACATCTGGTAATTTGTTACCAGAATAGCATACTTTTTTATTTACTTGATAATCAAAACGGTACCCTTTTTGTCAATCACCTCATTTTCAAATTCAAATTGAGCTGTAAGTTTCCAAAGATAAGTGGCTCGCGGCAATGGAATGCCGTCATAAGTGCCGTCCCATTTTATTTTAGGGTCTTGTGTTTGAAAAACTTCCCGACCAAATTGATCATAAATCCTGAGATCGTAGCGATGCAGGTTGCAGTTTTTTGGTATGGTTACAAAAAATTCGTCGTTTACGCCATCACCATTGGGGGTGAAAGCATTGGGAACAATTAACTCACAACCATTTTCAAAAAAAGAAAAATGTACTGGCTCATGTGCGTTCGCAAGTTGCAGCGCAAGCACGAAAAGAAGTAGTATAAAAAGTTTTTTCATAGTGTAGTAAACGCTAATGGCAACAAAAATAGCTTTTTATTTTCCTTGGCAGTACAACTTTGAGTTAAGTGTTTTAATTAGTTATTCACCGTGACATTTCACCGATTTAACGTTAGTGTGCTACTAGCCAATTTTCGCCGATACCAACCTCCACTACAAGCGGAACACTCAGTTGGGTAGCCGTCTCCATTTCTTGAATAACAAGATTTTTTATGGTCTCGACCTCTTCTTTTGGGACATCAAATACCAATTCATCATGTACCTGTAGCAGCATTTTTGTGGCTAAGCCGAGTTCTGTCAGTTTTTTGTGAATGCGTATCATGGCAAGTTTGAGGATGTCGGCTGCGGTGCCTTGGATAGGCGCATTGATTGCATTCCGTTCGGAGTGCCCGCGCACAACAGCATTCCGACTATTAATATCCCGCAAATAACGTCTTCGTCCAAATAATGTCTCTACGTAGCCATGCTCCCTGGCAAAGGCGATTTGCCGGTCCATATAACTTTTTATTCCGGGGTAGGTCGCAAAGTACGATTCAATCACCTCCTTTGCCTCGGTGCGATTTAGTGCTGTTTGCTGGCTTAAGCCAAAAGCAGAAACCCCATAAATAATTCCAAAGTTTACTGTTTTCGCATTGCTCCGCTGGTCCTTTGTAACGCTGTCAAGTGGCACGCCAAACACCTTCGAAGCGGTGGCGCTGTGGATGTCAAGTCCATTGGCAAAAGCTTCAATCATGGCCTCATCTTTACTCAAAGCAGCAATAACACGAAGTTCTATTTGTGAATAGTCAGCGGCTAGTAATACATGATTTTCATCTCTAGGGACAAAGGCTTTCCGCACCGCCCTGCCGCGTTCTGTGCGTATGGGTATGTTCTGCAAGTTGGGAGAGGTACTACTCAACCTGCCTGTTGCTGCAACGGTTTGATTAAATGTGGTGTGTACCCGACCCGTATCGCGACGAATTAGTGCGGGCAATGCATCAACATAGGTGGATTTTAGTTTCACCAGTTGTCTGTGCTCTAAAATATAGTCTACTATTTCATGTTTGCCTTTAAGCGACAATAGGATGTCCTCCGAGGTTTGATACTGGCCAGTTTTGGTTTTCTTGGGCTTTTCTACCAGTTTCAATTTTTCAAAAAGTAAAACGCCGAGCTGTTTGGGCGAGCTTAGGTTGAAACCCGGCGAAGCGAACTCCAGAACAGCTTTTTCTAATGTGTCAATTTCCGCCCCTAGCTCCTCAGAAAAGATGGCTAATGCTTTGTCATCTATTCGAATACCTTCGCGTTCCATCGACGCAAGAACGGTAACTAAGGGAACATCAAAATCGTCAAAAATGCTTTGAAGCCCATCTTTGGTCACAATTGGTGCCAACACGTCTTTCAATTGTAGCGTAATATCCGCATCTTCTGCTGCATAGTCGGTGACCTTCTCCGGTGAGATATCGCGCATGTTGAGTTGGCCTTTGCCTTTTTTGCCAATGAGCGTGGTTATGGAGATCGGCTGATAATTTAAATAAAACAACGCCATGTCATCCATATTGTGCTTTCGGTCCGGTTCAATGAGGTAACCAGCTATCATCGTGTCGAAAAATGGCCCTTGAACGCTTATGCCGTAATTGGCTAGTACGGTGAGATCGTATTTTAAATTCTGACCTACTTTTTGAATCGTGGTGGCTTGGAAAAAGGGTTGAAAGTGCTCTAACAGTTCCAAACAGGATTGCCGGTCTGATGGGCAAGGTACATAATAGGCTTTGCCTTTTTCATAGGCAAATGATAAGCCCACCAACGCCGCATCTAATGCCTCTAGTGCTGTTGTTTCGGTATCAAAAGCAACACTTTTTTGTTCCAGTAACTTTTTTACGAGTTGTTTTATCCCGATAGGGTCATCAATCAGCTGGTAGTGATGAGGTACCTTGGTAATATCCAAAACCGAAGTTTCTTCCATACCTGTTGTATCCTCTGCGGGTGTGTCAAAAAGGCCTAATTGGTCAGAGGAGTTGTTGGACTTTTGAACATTTTTTTGAGGAACGTCCTTGCCCAGAATGCGTCTACCGAGGGTGCGAAACTCTAACTCGCTAAAAAGTTGTTCCAAGATCTCCCTATTAGGGGCTTCCTTAAGGACAGCTTTTTCATCAAAATCAATCGGGACATCAATAATAATTGTAGCGAGCTTTTTACTGAGAAGGCCCAGTTCTTTGTTTTCGCGAATCTTTTCACCCAGCTTCCCTTTTATCTGATCGGCGTTATCCAATAGGTTTTCCAAGGTGCCGTATTCCTTCAAAAACTTTTTAGCGGTTTTGTCGCCAACTCCTGGTAAGCCGGGTATATTATCCGCTGCATCGCCAACCATTCCCAAATAATCAATTACTTGAGAAACCTGCTCTATTTCAAATTTCTCACAGACTTCTTCAGGCCCCCATATTTCAGGCCCCGCGCCTCCTCTTGCTGGTTTGTACATCTTAATATGCGGAGAAACAAGCTGTCCAAAATCTTTGTCGGGAGTCATCATATACACATCGTAACCTGCTTGCTCGGCTTTTTTTGCTAATGTGCCTATCACATCATCCGCTTCAAAGCCCTCAACAAACAAACTAGGGATATTAAATCCTTCGAGAATTTTGTGAATATAGGGCACGGCTACCTTAATGCCTTCAGGAGTTTCATTTCTTTGCGCTTTGTAGGCCTCAAAATCTATATGTCGCTGCGTCGGCTTGTCTGTATCAAAGACAACGGCTATGTGACTGGGGTTTTCTTTTTCTAAAATCTCGAGAAGGGTAGTGGTAAATCCAAAGATTGCAGAGGTGTCCAATCCATTGGAGGTTACTCTAGGATTTTTGGCAAATGCAAAATAAGCTCTAAAAATAAGAGCGTAAGCATCTAACAAAAATAGTTGGGGGCGTTGATTATCCATGTTAAATTTTTTGCGAATATAAAGGAAGGAAAGGGCATTTTAAGAATTTTTTGTGGCTCTTTTTTCAACTTGCTCGTCAAGGTTGCAAGGGGTTTTTCAATTTCCTTTGCTGGATTGTTGACTTTTAACAATTTTTTAATTTAAAAAAAGCCTTTTAATTAAATTATTGATTTTCAATTACTTAATGACTTATAGGCGCCCCAACTTTAACCTATTTTTTGTGAATAGCATAAAATGAAACATATTTTTTGTGAATATTATATGTAAGATTGCGGGCGTATGTTTTTTTGTCTAAATTTGCCTAACAAAAACTGAAAATTATGATTAAGGTATTAATTGCAGATGATCACGCCGTAGTTAGAAAAGGTTTAAAGTTGTATTTAGGCCTTGAAGAAAACATTGAGATTGTTGGGGAAGCAATCGACGGGGAAGATCTAATGAACAAAATCAAAACGGAGGCTGTAGATGTGCTATTATTAGACATTGACATGCCCAAAATGAATGGTATCACAGCCATCCGCCACTTGGTAAGTGAGGTTCCCGATGTGAAAATCATCATTCTCTCCATGCACGCTGAAGAAATTTACGGTGCAACCTCTTACAAATTTGGTGCACGCGGTTATGTGTCTAAAGACGCTGATCCTGCGGTTGTTATTTCTGCTATCAATGCGGTACACAACGGTGGTATCTTCTACAGCACTAACCCAACTGTAAAAAACAAACGCGAAGCTGAATCAGCTGTCAAGCTTTCTAAACGCGAAATTGAAGTGTTGAAGTTAATTTCTGCTGGACGTTCCAATAAGGACATCTCTGAGGAATTGCGTATTTCTGACAAAACAGTTTCTACTTACAAGCAACGCTTGATGTCTAAACTAGGTGCTAAAAGTGTTGTTGATTTAATCAATTACTCTAAGCAAGTATAAATATTTTATGTTTTCTAAAAGCCTCCCAATTGTGGAGGCTTTTTTTTGCTGAATACGTACTGTTACTGCCGTTTGTCGTGCTTTAAAAGAGCGTTACGTCCTCATTAGCAAAGTTTGATTTTTTTTGTTTGGTTTTCTCAAAAATATAAAATCTTTTTTTGGTTGCGCATGGGGGTAGATATTGTATCTTTACGTCAGTCTTTTAGTATTGATATAATACTGATTTTTAATAAATTAATTTTGTATGAATAAGTTTTCTGCACTTGCCTTTTGCGCTGTCCTCATTGTTATTGAAGGGTGCAAAACGGTACCCATTACGGGAAGACGTCAAATGGCTTTTATCCCCAGTAGTCAAATAAACTCTTTGAGTTTTAGTACCTACGGAGATATGATGCGAAATGCGCCTTTAAGTACCAACCAACCATGGACAGCTATGGTTAAAAATTCTGGTGATAAAATTAAAACGGCGGTCGAAAAATACTTAGCAGATAAAGGCCAGTCGGATGCAACTAAGGGGTTCGAATGGGAATTTAACCTCATAGCCAACCCTACTGTCAACGCATTTTGTATGCCAGGAGGAAAGGTGGCCTTTTATGAAGGGATTATGCCGGTTTGCCAAAATGAATTAGGCGTAGCGGTTGTAATGGGACACGAAATAGCTCATGCTATTGCCAATCATGGAAATGAACGGATGACCCAAGGGTTAGCGCAACAATTTGGTGGAGCAGCTTTGAGTGTGGCTTTACGCGACAAACCACAACAAACTCAGGCGTTGTTTATGACTGCCTACGGTGTTGGTTCGCAATATGCTGCTATATTGCCATTTAGCCGATTACACGAATCGGAAGCGGATGAGTTGGGTTTGGTTTTTATGGCTATGGCTGGGTACGACCCTAGAGAGGCTCCAAAGTTTTGGGAACGTATGAGCAGTGCCTCCGGTGGAGCAGCACCGCCAGAGTTTATGAGTACCCACCCCTCGCACAATACACGCATTAAAAATCTAAATGCAAAAATGCCTGAGGCTATTAAAATTTATGAGGCTAATCGAAAATAGCATTTACGCTATCAATGGGTAGATAAGCCCTCTTACATCAAAAATAAAGGTTGGGAATATCCCAACCTTTTTTATTTCAAATGTTACTTATGGATATGAATATCAGGTTTAAAGGTTGTAATCTTTTAATACCGATTATCATCTCTAAAGGCGGTAGTCAATCCAAGCTTTTGCATGGTCTGCATTTTTTGGCCTGAGTAATAATTTAAATTGGTTGTCGACTAAAAAGTAGGTTGGCGTTCCGTAAACAAAATAATCAATCGCAGCTTGACTATCCCATTTTTTGAAATCTGTGGTACTAATAAAAGGCATAGGTGCTGCAAATTTGGCAAAATCATTGCCGTTTTCATCTAGAGAAACAAGTATTACTTCAACGCCTTTTTGCTTCCATTCATCATATAGTTTTGCGATTTTCGGTAACTCCTCGTTGCAATGAGGACACCAACCGGCAGCGAAAACTAAGAGAAAATAGTCTGAATTTAACTCACTCATTTTGATCGCGTTAACACCCTCGGGGAAGTAGGTGAATTTCCCAAAATCAATGTCTGGTACAGTAGCACCGACAGCCATTTTGCGGTAAGCTTCGAGTTGTTTGGCTACATTGTCGGTTACCGTACAACTCGATTCGTTGAGCACGCGTTGCGCTAAATATTCGGCTGAGGTAAACAAACTTCGCTTTTCCAATAAATTAAACAAGAAGTCAGTTACTTCATTAAATAGGCTCTCGTTTTCCAGTAGTTGATTGAGGATAATGTCAATCGAATGATTTAACTCCTTATAGACAACTTCTAAATCACCACTGCTATTTTCAATAAACCAAACATGATTCTCTAAAGCCTCACGAAAAAGCCCACTCTTATATAACTTTGGCTCTGAATAATCAATAGCGCGCAAGGCCTCTCTGGTTTGTGGAATGTCTTCGGGGTAATACTGTGCAACCAAACTGACATTACTAACCAATTTCCGAATAGGTAAGAACCATTTTACATAGCTATCGCTAGGAAGATTTGCTAAAAAAGTGGACTCCTCCTCATTCAAGCGAACAATCTCTGAAACGATATCGGCTTTTGCTTTGGTTGCATTAGCTAATAGCGGATCCTGACGATAATTTTTATCCAAAAAACGCCACGCACTAAGGAATTGCTCACGTTTTGGCTGTTCGGTGGCATACTGTACAAATTTTTGATTCTCCTTCCCTTTACTAATGACTATTGTCTCCACGTAGCTGGGGGCTTCACCTTTTATCACAACTTTCTCCCCAGTAAGTAATACTATGTAGGGCTTGTCATCTGCTGATAGTAAAAAGCCCATACCAATATCGTCTTTGGTATAGTTTAGTTTAAAATTGCCATTAGCATCTGTACTGTCTTTTGCTATTATGTAACTGCCAAATCCATTAAATCCCTCTAAACGAATTTCTTGTTGGGGTAATAATGTGAATTGCCCTTCAATAGTCTGTGCGGAACCATAGACAAAGAACCCCGCAAGTAACGTTGCTGAAATTAGTTTTATCATTGTTGATTGTTTTGCCGACAAATATAAGTTGCTATGGAGCTTGGTTCCAAAACGTGCTTAAAATTCGGAAAGCACGAATGAGAATTATTGACTTTTACGGTTATCTTTTTGAATTTCAGGTTTTTATTGAGTTGTATATAAAATAGGATATTTTTTTACTTATCATGTGTTGTCGATGAAAATGTATATTTCATTTGGGCACAAAAAAAAAGAATCCAATTTTGGATTCTTTTTTTCTTCTTGTCAATTAAACCGTTTAAAAACAGTATTGATTTTCCTCAATCAATTTATCTGCAATTTTACGTCGTAGCGCAACAGGGTTAATTGGGTTGTTCCGTTTTGTGAAGCGTTTTAACCCCATTAGCATCATGCGCTGCTCATCACCATCTGCGAAACTGAAGATAGCTTCTTTAGCTCCAGAGGTAAGTTTTTCAATAGCATGGTTTAGGTATAAACTTGCCATATCTACTTGAAGTTGAGCGTCAACGCCACTGGAAACAAGCTTTTCAGCTCTTAAAATTGCAGATTCTGCGGTATAGATTTCTATAACCATGTCAGCTGCGGCCATCAATATTTCTTGCTGTTCATCGAGATCCATCCCGAATTTTTCTACGGCTTTCCCTGCTACCATGAGGAAGGCTTTCTTCAAGTTGGCCAAAATATCCTTTTCTTCAGATAATACTTCACTATAATCGGGTGTATTGAAATCCGGAATCGCTAATAACTCCTGGCCAACTGCCATTGCTGGAGACATTAAATCGAGCTCACCCTTCATGGCTTTGCGCAATAACATTCCAACAATCAACATTCTATTGATTTCATTCGTGCCTTCGTAGATACGAGCAATACGAATATCGCGATAAGCACTTTCCATTGTAGCATCTGCAGAATAACCCATACCTCCAAAAATTTGGACACCTTCGTCGGAAATGTGTGTACTTGCTTCTGACCCATGCACTTTTAAGATGGCGCATTCAATGGCGTACTCTTCAACGCCTTTCAATTCTGCTTCTTGGTGGGAGTGACCTTCTGATATAAGTCTTGCGATGTTGTCTTCAATATCTTTTCCTGCTCGGTATGTGGCAGACTCGGTTACCCATGCGCGCGTTGCCATTTCTCCTAGTTTAGCTTTGATGGCTCCAAAGCTACTTATTGGACGTTGAAATTGATGACGCTCGTTGGCATATTTTACGGACTCAGTGATAACCCGACGATTTGCATCCAAACAGGCCGCAGCTAATTTGATCCTTCCCACGTTCAATGAATTCATAGCTATTTTGAAACCACCGTTGCGTTCTCCTAGTAAATTTTCTACCGGAACGGCAACTTCATTGAAAAAAACCTGTCGGGTTGAGGAAGCATGGATGCCCATTTTGTGCTCTTCCTCGCCAAAACTCATACCTTCTGCTCCGCGCTCGACAATGAATCCAGTGATGTTTTTATCGTCTTCTATCCGAGCAAACACAATGAAAACGTGAGCAAAACCTGCATTGGAAATCCACATTTTTTGCCCAGTGATTTTATAATGGCTACCATCTTCACTCAATACAGCCTTCGTACGACCACTGTTGGCATCTGACCCAGCTCCGGGCTCTGTTAAGCAATAGGCGCCAAACCACTCACCTGTTGCGAGTTTGGGTAGGTACTTTTCTTTCTGTGCGGGTGTGCCATATAATAATATGGGCAAGGTACCGATTCCAGTATGCGCACCAAAAGCTGTTGAAAGGGAACCCGTTGCTCCAGAAATGCGGTCACAAATAAGCATCGAGGTGGTAAACTTCATCCCCAATCCGCCGTATTCTTCGGGTACAGTCACTCCTAATAGACCAAGTTCGCCTGCTTTTTTCATGATTTCGAAGGTGAATTCATAATCCTTCTTCTCAAATCGTTGCTTGTTGGGCCACACTTCCTTGTCCACAAAGTCTGTGGTGGCATCGGCCATCATGCGCTGCTCCTCGGTAAATTCCTCGGGTGTAAATATTTCATTACTGGTGGGTTGCTCTATTAAAAAAGAACCACCGACTAACTTTTTAAGTGTTGCTGAATCTGACATATTTTCTGAATTTGTTTCGTTCGTTCGAATTACGTTTCAAAGATATAAAAATATTATGCATGCATAGTAAATTTTAGAAAATCTTTTTTTGCATTAATCCTTTTGTTGATTTTTGAGTCTAACTAACCAATTACATTTGTCAATACAATTTATTTTCAGTCAACCTTGAAAAAATTAACAATAAGTATCCTGCTATTTGCTTTTAGCACACTGTCAGGATTTTCTCAGCACATGTTGCAATTGCGCATTTTAGACGCAGATAGCTTGCCTCTGCCTAGCGCGATTGGTCTTGTTTATGCAGCCAATGATACCACACTGGTTTTAGCTCAAGGAATCAGTGATCCCAATGGTTTGCTCACGATTCGACAAATACCTATTTCCAATGTATCGGTTCGAGTTCAGATGCTTGGGTATTCTCCCGAATGGAAAACGTTTTCTTTACAATCTGGGCGCAATGAAGGCGGAAATATTGTGTTGCAAACGGTAGCGGAGCTTTTGCGTGCTGCCACGGTTTCCACTACTCAAGAACGCGTTACCCTCAAGGGCGATACAACAGAAATAAACGCAGAAGCCTATAAAGTCAATCCGGATGCGGACGCAGCTGATTTGGTAAGGAAAATGCCGGGTATCGAGATTCAAGGCGGGACGGTTAGGGCACAAGGCGAAGATGTGAAACGGGTCACTGTGGATGGTAAGGAGTTTTTTGGCGAGGATGCCAACGTGGCGCTAAGAGCTTTGCCCGCAGATGTCATTAGTAAAATTCAAGTTTACGACCGTTTAAGTGATCAATCGCGCTTTACGGGGTTTGATGATGGGAATACTGAAAAAACATTGAACATTATCACCAAACCAGGAACCAACAAAGGCCAGTTTGGGCGCGTATATGCCGGTGGTGGTACGGACAATAGATATCAAGCCGGTGGAAACGTCAACTTCTTTCAAGGCAAAAGACGGATTGCTCTAATTGGCCTATCTAATAATATCAATCAACAAAACTTTAACTCACAAGATGTACTGTCTGTTACCGGTGGTAGTGGCGGTAGAAGAGGAGGGCGAGGAGGCCGACCAGGATTTGGTGCAGGGGAAAGCTTCACCGTTCCGCAACAGCCTGGTATTAATGCCACACATTCTCTAGGTATCAATTATTCTGATGAATGGGGGAGTAGGGTGAAAGTTACCGGGTCTTATTTTGGCTCTTTTGTGCAAAATCAGAATGATGCTTTTACAAATAGACAGTTTTTCCTTCGCGATCAAAGTTTACGCTTTTACACTGAGGAGCGCTATAGCAGTTCTAATGACATGAATCACCGCATTCAAATGCGCATTACCATGGAGCTAGACAGTAGCAATACTCTAATTTTAACACCAAATATATCGCTGCAATCCAATCGGTCAAACGCTGAGATACTTGGGGTTAATGCTATTGAGGCCTTCCCAAGAAATGTTTTTTTGAATAGCACAAATACATTTAATGATAACACAACGCTGGGTTATAATTTTAGAAATAGTATACTTTGGCAGCGCAAACTCAATAAAAAGGGGCGAACGCTATCTGTTGATTTACGCACGGATGTTAGCGATCGGGTAGGGCAGTTTAACTTACTTGCTGAAAATGTATTTGGGGTAGAAGATTCTGTTGTTTTCCGAAATCAACAACAGGAAAGTGTTATTGATGCTCAAAATATTTCAACGAGTATTCGCTACACGGAACCATTGGGTGAAAAAAACGCCCTTGAAATTTCCTATGAGCCATCCTTCCGATGGAGCAGCTCATTACAATTAACAGAGGCACTTGATCCGGTTTTTGGAAATTTTGTCGAGGATTTGGCATTGAGTAATGAGTTTGACAACCTCATTATTTCTCAAAATGCAGGATTGAGCTTTCGGCGTAATGGTGAAAAATATAACTTTTTTATCGGTGGTGAATTTCAAGATTTACAGTTATTGTCTAATCAAGTCTTTCCTGAAACCTTGGAAGTGAATAAGCGTTTCCAAAATCTCTTGCCTCGTGGATTCTTTAGATACCAATTCAGCAAACAAACACAGTTGCGCACTTTTTACAGAGCCCGAACCATCACGCCTTCCGTTCAACAATTGCAAAATGTAGCAGACAACAGCAATCCGTTACTTTTATCTGCTGGAAATCCTAATTTAGGTCAGGCTGTAAATCATTTTAATGTGATTCGATTCAATCACACCAACACGGAGAAGGGAACCACTTTTTTTGGGTTTATGACCACACAAATCACCCAAAACTTTATAGGTAATGCAACTTTCATTGCACCAACCGATAGTTTGTTAGCTTCGGGAATATTGCTGCCAGCAGGCGCTCAATTAAATACGCCGGAAAATCTGGGAACAGCCTATGCCATGCGGTCATACTTAACTTATGGCATTCCGTTGCTAAAACTAAAGAGCAACATCAACTTTAATGGTGGGCTTTCTTGGCAGCAAAGTCCAGGGTTGTTAAATAATGCAAGAAACGTCTCCGATTACTATAACTTTAGTGGAGGCCTTGTTTGGGGCAGTAACATCAGTAAAGAAGTTGACTTTACGATAAGTTATTCTGGCCAATACAACATTGTTAACAATAGTATTCAGCCTCAGTTGGACAATAACTACTACACCCATATCGTAGGGGCAACTTCTCAGTTTGCGTTATTTAAAAATTGGGTTTTACAGACAGATGCCAATCACTATACATTTACCGGATTAGGCGATGGATTTAATCAGCAGTTTCTATTGTTGAACGCAGGTATTGGCTACAAGTTTCTAAAAAATCAATCGGCCGAGTTTCGCTTAACGGTTTTTGATTTGCTGAAGCAAAACAACAGTATTATTCGAGATGTGAATGAAACTTTTATTGAAGACCGCAGAATTAGTGTGTTACAGCGATTCTTTATGCTTACGTTTACCTATAATCTGCGCAATTTTAATCAACCCAAGCCAGATGAAAACGCAACCAATTATCCCCCGAGAATGGGAGGAAGACCACCGGGAGTTTTGGGCGGATAAAATAAACAACACTGTTAGAAGATTTTTGGAAAAAAGAGCCGGCGCAGGGAAAAGGGGGGAAGGGAAGAAAGCGCCGACTCTCAGGGAATTTTTCTTTGATGATTCTTTAACTGCAACAAATGTAAGTATGCTTGAGGGAATCATTCAGTGGTCCTTTTGCGAATTGCGTGTAAAATTTTCCCTTTATTGTTGTAGATAGATAACTAAGAAAAAGTTATTTTCATAAGTAAAACACTTCTTTTGCTGTTGTGTTTTTCAATTGGCTATGAATGCATTTGCAAAAAGAAGAATTTACATCAGTTATTTGACTTTCTTCAAAATTTTAAAATACGCTTTTCATTCGTGTGCTCCTATTTTTGTGTGCTGTTTGGAGTTTGATAGGTATTTCACATCCACCTAAAAAAGAAACACATTAAATTTCAAACTAGATCGCTATCTTTGTTGCCTACGAAGTATTTAACATCGCTTTATAAATGTAATCACATGGTAAAACAACTATTCTTGAGCATTTTAATGTTTTTTTCAGGGGTAACCTTTGCGCAAACTCAATTTCTTATTGAAAAAATTGCTGAGGTAGATCCAAAGAGTTATGATCCTGGTTTTGAAGCCAGGATTGATAATTTGGAGGCACCAGTTCCTGGGGGCGAAAGTTATCGTGGTTTTCTACGTGAACAGAAGGTGAAAGTTCGCGAAATGTTTCCGTTACAACCCGCGGCTCCAATACAGAATAAAACACAAAGCATGGAACCTGGACTTTTACAAGGATTTGTGCCTGCGCGACGCTTTCCTGCCGGAAATACATTACCGCTGACAGGGGGCATTCCCAATGATAATACCTTAGCTATTTCTAATGATGGCATTCTACTTATAGCCATAAATTCTGTAGTGTGGGCCTATGACACAAAAAATGATAGTGTGTTGTTTCCCAACACTGTTGTAGCGCTTCAAACGTTTGCTGATGGCTCTGCTAATCACAGCTATTACGACCCAAAGCTCTATTACGATGAAGATGCAGATCGCTTTATTCTAACTTTTCTTCGTGATAATCGCCCCAATACCAGCCAAGTCATCATGTGCTTTTCTAGTTCCAATAACCCAACAGACCCTTGGAATGCTTATGTGATACCTGGGAATCCATTAAATAACAATCGTTGGACGGACTTCCCGGCTTTGGCGACAACTAAAGATGAGGTGTTTTACACCGCCAATTTAATCATACCCGATGTGAGTTGGCAAGTTGGTTTTGATGGTTCTGTTATTTGGCAGCTCGATAAATTTGCTGGATATGCTGGAAATGCGACCCTGCCGTCTAAGCTTTGGAGCGATGTGCGTCATAATGGCCGCTTTACCAGAAACCTCTTTCCTGTTCCAGGGGCTGCAGGCGATGCCGAGGACATCTTTTTTCTCTCGAATCGAAATTTTGATTTACAGAACGATACGTTTTTTGTAGCGCATATCACCGGTAAGTTAGATGACCCAAACGCCGCTCTTGAAGTGAAGGCTGTTGTAGCTGATGTGCCGTATGGATTAGCTCCAAATGGACGCCAAGCCAATACCGTTTTGACAGATCCAACGAGCGGTTTAGATATCAATGACGCGCGTGTTTTGGGTGGCTTTTTGCTTGATGACCAAATTCAATTCACCTCCACAGCGGTTAATCCCGCAACGGGTCTTGCTGCAATTTACCATGGCGTCTTAAATGACCCCAAAGGTAACACCTCCATTGATGGAACCATACTTGGCGACCCTACTTTGGATATCGCTTACCCCAATATTGTTTGGACAGGAATAGATAAGTGTCAAAAGCAAGCAATGATAGGCTTTAATTACACCTCTCCAAATGACTTCGCAGGGGTAGCTGCCATATTCTATGACAATCAAGGGAATTATTCCAACTTAAAACGCCTCAAAGAAGGTGAAAATATCATCAATCGCATTCCGGGAACTTATGATAGGTGGGGGGATTACTTTGGTTTGCAACGCGTATTTAATGACCCAAGAAAAGTTTTTGCTGCGGGTATGTTTGGTTTGCAAAATAATTTGTCCGGAACTTTTGTAGCAGAACTCATTTCACCTGACACCATGCTTTTGGAGGGAGCCATAGCTTTTACTGGTAACCCTGCATTTTGTCAAGGTGTGGCTACAGCTACTGGGATTGGCGGGGTGCCACCCTACACCTATGAATGGTTGTCTCCTCTTGGTTCCACCAATGAAATAGCCTCAGGAATTTGCTCCAATGACAAAGTTTCTGTTCGCATTACAGACGCAACAGGATGCGAAACTATTGTATCTGCCGATGTGCTGCCCGCAGCAATTGCAGCTCCTCCGCTTGCTTATCCTTCGCCTTTTGTCAATCAAGTGGCCGTACAATTTGAGTTGCCAAGAGACCAAGAAATCGTTGCACGTATTTATACCTTACAAGGTCAATTAGTGGATGAAGTCATCCGCAAGTCGGCAAAAGCTGGTCTAAACGAGTTAACATTTTTTACTGAACCATTAAGCAGCGGTACCTATGTTTTAGTGATTAGTGTAGAAAACCGCGAAATATTTTCTCAAAAAATAATTAAACAAGACCCATAATCTTGAAAAACTTTGTCGCTTTTGCTTGGGTGTTTTTCCTTGGCTTCTTCCTTTACATGGCTGCCATAGTTATGCCAAATGCCATTGAGCAACTCAATGCAGAAAGTAGTGTGCAACCCGCTCGCATTCCTGATTTACAATTCTACATGCACCTAGATGAACTCAATTGGGCCTTTATAAAACCTTTGACAGAGAAGGGACGGGATATATACGTCTCTATAGAAATGCGACAAGATATTTGGTATCCCATATCTTATGCAGGATTCTTGTTTTTTTCGCTTTGGTTAATGATAAAGAAATTACCAGTCGCAAAAAGAAGCTATTTCGGGGTTCTCTTCTTCCCTGTCCTTGCTTTTTTTGCGGATTTAATTGAAAATTTAAGTCTCGTGAAAATTGTGTCGCGTTATCCAGAAGTTCAAGAAACAGCATTTTTATGGTATCAGGTGGGGTTCGTTACAAAATGGTCAGCTGCCATTTTTTCTTTTGTGGCGCTCATTGTATTATTGGTAATTTGGCTCAAACAAGTGTATAGCTTAAAGCCCCAGGGTTAACCCTTTGAAAATCTTTTACAAACAAAAGTTTGCTGGATAGGACTAGACATCGGCTCTGTTAAGTTTTAATTAAACCTCCTTGAAGACCTAAACCCCTGCTCTTGTTTCTACTTACTTTTGCACACGATTGTTGCTATTGGTGAAAATTCATTTCTTGGAAATGCGCTTGCTATTCACGCCTTAACAGTTTATCGAAACTCATAAAATGCTCAAGTCCTTTAGTATTGCCCCATTTTTTGTGCTAAATTTCATGGTTGTCTCATTTTTTTTAGGTGCTCAATCTTTGGAAATTCACACAACGGAAAGCCAACTGAATCCATTACTTCCAAGTGGTTCAGGTATGGCGATAGTAAAAGAACGAATTTTTGTGGTTGGGGACGATACGCCTTTTCTTTTTGAGCTCGATTCAAATTTTAGCATAGTAAATAAATGGGAAATAGCGCCGTACGATACTTTGATTCATAATCGTTTGCCAAAAAACATCAAGCCCGATTACGAAGCTATGGAAGCATTAGGTGATTCGGCGCTGCTTATTTTCGCATCGGGGTCATCAGCAATGGTGCGGGATAGGGTAGTTTTGGTGCAATTTATCGACCATACACCGGTATTCAAAAATGCCTCAGCAACTCCTTTTTTTACTTACCTAAAGAAGCACCCATCCATGATGGGTGCCGAGCTGAATCTTGAGGCTGTAACCCTTTTAGGAGAAAATGTATTCCTCTTCAATAGAGGGCGAAATCTCATCTTCCAATGTAACTTAGACACACTTTTGTTGCATTTTTTTCAAAATCAACCTATTCCAAAAGTTGAGGTATTCTCCTTCAAACTTCCTGAAATAAAAGGCATTCCGTCTGGGTTTTCTGGGGCTACTCGTTCTAGTGATGAATCCTGTATTTGGTTTACAGCATCCGTTGAGGCTTCAAAAAACGCCTATGATGACGGTCGGGTTTTAGGGAGTTTTATCGGTGTTATCCTCTTGGAAAATGGACAATTACAAGAGACCATTTACGCCATACAACAATTCCCCGGGGCAGTTCAAAAATTAGAATCCATTGTCCTGAAAAAGCAAGTTGGCAATGGTTCCTTTCAAATCTATTTAGTAGCTGATAATGATGATGGCACCTCAATATTTACTAAAGCTCAGCTGAAACTCTTATTGGATTGATCTTAAAATCAAAGAAATGAGAACGATGACAGGGTGGCTGATTTTTTGGTGGCAAATCTATTTTGTCTTTTCTTTGTTATTTGGAAGTGTCAACAAAAACGGAAAATATGCAGGCAACTTGGGATAAGTATGAGCTCATTTTTAAACGTCCTGGAGGTACCTCTAGGGGGGTATTACATGTGAAAGCGAGTTACTTTATTACTATTGAAAAGGGGAAAACAAAAGGTATTGGCGAGTGTGGCATCCTAAAGGGGTTAAGTTGTGATGATCGTCCCGACTATGAAACCCAACTCGATTGGACCTGCCAGAATATTCACTTAGGGCTAGAGGGGCTATACAATGCGAATGTTGAATTTCCCAGTATTCAGTTTGGTTTAGAAATGGCCTTTAATAATTTAAAAACCAACAATAAAGAACGTTATTTTGATACTTCATTTTTGGAGGGGAAACAATCAATACCCATAAATGGTCTGATTTGGATGGGAGATATCGCGTTTATGGAAGAGCAAATCTCTCAAAAGTTAGAAGAGGGTTTTCGCTGTTTGAAGCTCAAAATAGGTGCATTGGATTGGCAAGCAGAGCACCACTTATTATCGCAAGTACGCAAGCGTTTTGGGAAGGAGAGTTTAGAGATTAGAGTGGATGCCAACGGAGGATTTTCTGAAAAAAAGGCTCCCCAAGTTCTGGAGCAGCTTGCGGCTTTGTCGGTGCACAGCATCGAACAACCGATAAAAGCGGGTCTTTGGGATGAAATGCACACGCTATGCGCCAATACCCCTGTTCCAATTGCTCTAGATGAAGAACTCATTGGTCTGACAGACTATGTACTCCGCGAGCGCATGCTCGATTATATACAGCCGCAGTTTATTATTTTAAAGCCTAGTTTTATTGGCGGTTGGTGTGGTTCAGATCATTGGATTGCATTGGCAACAAAAAGGGGAATTGGCTGGTGGGCCACATCGGCCTTAGAAAGCAACATTGGGCTGAACGCCATAGCGCAATGGGCTGCGACTAAAGCGCTTCAAGTTCCTCAAGGTTTAGGTACAGGTGGTCTCTTTACAAATAATTTTGAAAGGCCACTGAAGGTTGTTAATGGCAACTTGTGGTATGTACCCCAATAGAGAGCAGCTATAAACAACTTCAAACAAAAAAGCTCCTCAATGGAGGAGCTTTTTTTGGTATCAAGCCAATCATTAATTGGCAATTTCGCTCATAAATTTCAAGCGAACTA
The DNA here is from genome assembly GCA_022565875.1 of Schleiferiaceae bacterium. Classification (GTDB taxonomy): domain Bacteria; phylum Bacteroidota; class Bacteroidia; order Flavobacteriales; family Schleiferiaceae; genus JAIULY01. The sequence continues at coordinate 24,753 of JAIULY010000008.1, forward strand.
ATCGGAGTTCTTCCTCCGTATAGTCACCATCAAATTCATGATAAGCTTCAATTAAATCGCCTGTTTCTGAGTCTTCTAAGAAATAGTCGAATATTTCTTCTATTGAATCTTCATCTAAAATATCTTTGAGGTAATAGTCGATGTTGAATCGCGTTCCAGAATTAACAATCATTTCCATTTCATTGAGCAGTTCGTCAATTTTCAGCCCTTTGGCTGCTGCAATGTCTGGTAAGGGTATTTTTCTATCTGTACTTTGGATAATATAGACTTTTATCGCCGATTTATTCGCTACACTCTTGAAGACCATTTCCATAGACCGGTCTATGTTGTTGTCTTCAATGTATTTGTTAATGATTTGCAAAAATGGCTCACCAAATTTTTTAGCTTTTCCTTCTCCAACACCAGAAATATTTTTCAATTCATCCATATTAATAGGATAGTGTGTTGCCATTTCCGCAAGAGAGTTTTCTTGGAAAACCGCATAAGGCGGGACATTTTTTCGTTTCGCTTCTTTACGGGTTAAATCTTTGAGCATGTTAAAGAGCGTTTGGTCGAGCGCTGTGGCTCTTCCGCTTGCGCTTGATGCGTCTTCGCTATCGTCAGTGATTTCATGTTCCTCACTGATAATGAATTCAACAGGATTTTCGATGAATTTCCGTCCTTTGTCGGTAAGACTTAAAACGCCGTAGGTTTCTATATTTTTACTCATATATCCGCTGACGACAGCTTGACGGATGATATTATCCCAGAATGGTTCACCATGCTCGGCACCTTGGCCAAAATGTTCGCCTTCATCGGCGCGTTGTGCTTTGATACGACTCGTTGCCTTACCTTGTAAAATATTGATAACCTCGGGACCTTTAAAGCGGTCATGCGTTTCTTTTACAATTTCCAAAATAGGGACAAGATATTCTTGGGCATCAAATTTTTTGCGTGGATGCCTACAGTTGTCACACATCGAATTACAGTTTTCATCGCTGTAATATTCACCAAAATAGTGCAACAAGAACTTGCGTCGACACATCGAAGTTTCGGCGTAGCCCAGCGCTTCTTGCAGCAATTGCTTTCCGATTTCTTGCTCAGCTACAGGTTTTTTGCTCAAGAACTTCTCTAGTTTCTCAATATCTTTTGCAGAAAAGAAAGTGATGCAATTCCCTTCTCCGCCATCTCGCCCCGCTCTACCCGTTTCCTGATAGTAGCTTTCCAAGCTTTTGGGCATGTCATGGTGAATAACGAAGCGGACATCTGGTTTATCGATACCCATACCAAACGCAATGGTAGCTACAATGACATCCACGTCCTCCATCAAAAACTGATCTTGATGGCGTGCCCGTGTGTTGGCATCTAGTCCGGCGTGGTAGGGGAGTGCCTTTATGCCATTTACCTGCAAGGCTTGCGCAATGTCCTCTACTTTTTGACGCGACAAGCAGTAAATTATGCCGCTTTTTCCAGGGAATTTTTTAACGTACTTAATGATTTCCTTTTCGATGTTGACTTTCGGTCGTATTTCATAATAGAGATTGGCACGATTGAAGGAAGATTTGAAAACGCGCGCATTTTCCATTCCCAAGGTCTTTAGTATATCTGATTGCACCTTGGGGGTTGCTGTTGCCGTAAGTCCAATGACAGGTTTGCGTCCAATTTTATTTATGGCAGCGCGCAAGTTGCGGTATTCCGGCCTAAAGTCATGTCCCCATTCAGAGATACAATGGGCTTCATCAATAGCAAAGAAAGAGATTTGAATGCTCTGTAAAAACTCGATGTTTTCATCTTTGTTGAGTGATTCTGGAGCTACATACAGTAATTTGGTGACTCCATTGACCAAGTCTTCCTTAACTTGAATGACCTCTCGCTTAGTTAAAGAGGAGTTTAAAACATGTGCGATGCCATATTCTGTAGAAATGCCCCGCATGCTGTCTACTTGATTTTTCATCAAAGCAATTAGGGGACTAATAACGATTGCGGTACCTTCAGCCAGTAGTGCTGGCAATTGATAACAAAGCGATTTCCCACCGCCTGTTGGCATTATTACGAAGGTATCTTCGCCATTCATTAAACTCTCAATGATGGGTTCTTGATTGCCTTTGAATTTATCGAACCCAAAAAATCGTTTCAAATGATCTGTCGCAGATAAGGTAACTTCCGCCATATAGCCTTACTTAAAGTGTATAAATTGATTGTGTCGTCTTTCTCAATTTGAGAGAATTTCCAACGGATATAAAAGTACGTAGAGATTTTTAATCGACAAAGAATTATTTAAACTTTCAGTCAACAAAATTAAGTTTCTAATTTTTTTTGTGAAAACTTTGCAACCGGTTTGTTTGAATATTTTTGAGCAGTGCCCCTGAAACTTAAAGTCAGTTTAAATGTTTCTGTATTTTGTTGATTGTTAAATGTTTTCATCGTAGTCAAAACTATTTTAATGAGTAAAGCCCAAAAGTCCCCCGACGAAATGTCGTTTTTAGAACACCTAGAAGCACTCCGCTGGCACCTCGTTCGCGCAGCAATTGCTATTGTTTTCATGGGGCTCATTGCCTTTTTGCAGCCTGCCATCCTCTTTGATGTATTGATTTTCGGTCCAAAGGAACCTGATTTTGTTACCTACCGCATGTTTTGCGAAGGAAGTCAGGCCTTGGGCATAAAGGAAGTTTTTTGCTTTGATGAAATGCCTTTCCAAATTCTAAATACCAAAATGGCGGGCCAATTCAGTACCCATATCTGGGTCTCCTTCCTCGCCGGTATCATTTTCGCTTTTCCATATTTGTTCTGGGAGATTTGGCGATTTATTAAACCAGGTCTTAAGGAATCTGAAAGGGCCTACTCGCGAGGTGTTATTTTCTTTTCTTCGTTGTTGTTTGCCGGCGGAGTGCTTTTTGGATACTTTTTGATTGTGCCGCTCTCGGTACAGTTTTTAGGGTCCTATCAAATAAGCGCGCAAATCACTAATTTAATTGATTTGAGCTCCTTTATCTCCACGGTTACTTCCGTAACTTTGGCCTGTGGGATTTTGTTTGAATTGCCTATCATTGTGTATTTCCTTTCCAAAACAGGCATTATAACCCCAGAAATGATGCGAACGTACAGGAAGCATGCCTTGGTTGTTATTCTGATTCTTGCGGCAGTCATTACACCTCCTGATTTGAGCAGCCAAGTCTTGGTGGCGGTACCGGTGCTCATATTATATGAAATTAGCATTAGAGTGTCTAAAGTGGTAAACAAAAAAGCAAAACTCAATAAACAAGCACAGTCATGATGAAATTGAAAGCGGATAAGCTCGTAAAAGTGTATCGCGGAAGAAAAGTAGTTAATGAGGTGTCTTTTGAAGTGTCTCAAGGTGAAATAGTGGGGTTGCTTGGGCCAAATGGGGCTGGGAAAACCACTTCTTTTTATATGGTAGTAGGCCTAGTACGACCGGATTATGGTGATGTGTTTTTGGACGACGTAGCCATTACCAAAATGCCGATGTACAAACGAGCACAACAAGGGGTTGGCTATTTGGCTCAAGAAGCTTCTGTTTTTCGAAAAATGTCGGTTGAGGATAATATTCGTACAGTTTTGGAAATGACGAAGCTCTCTCGGCAAGCCCAAAAAGACAAGCTGGAAAGTCTTCTTGATGAATTTGGATTACAACACATCCGAAAAAATCGCGGCGATTTGCTTTCAGGTGGTGAACGTCGAAGGACAGAGATTGCCCGTGCATTGGCCACTGATCCCAAATTTATTCTTCTTGATGAACCCTTTGCAGGCGTTGATCCCATTGCTGTTGAGGACATTCAAAGCATTGTTGCCCAACTCAAACAGCGCAACATTGGCATTTTAATTACCGATCACAATGTGCAGGAAACATTAGCTATTACTGATAGAACTTACCTGATGTTTGAAGGAGCCATTTTGAAATATGGAACGGCAGAGGAGCTGGCTGAAGATGAGCAGGTAAGGCGCGTTTATCTCGGTCAAAATTTTGAATTGCGAAAGAAAAAGCCATTGCGTGTTCAACCCACAGAAAAGGAATCTTAAGTTGATTTAAACGCAGCTCGTCTCAAGCGGTCATTGATACCTCTACCCAAACCCCTTTCGGGAATGTTTGCCGCAAGAATGCCAGAAATCGGTAGGTTTTCGAATGCTCGTAAATGGGCAAATAAGTTTTTGGCTGCTTCTGATAAGTCGCCATTAGGGGAAAGCAATAGCTGCTGTGATTGCGGTATTTGTGGGTGTCTTTTGTCAAAGCCTAAGTAGCCAAGGGTTTCAAATTCTAAGGTCGTAAAGTGGGCAGCTTTGTTTTCTAAAAACAATGGTTTGCTTGGCGCATAATGGCTGTGAAGCATACCCGGAGCGGCCGGCTGAGAGGTAGAGGTCGTGTTGATGACAATCGATTCTCCGAGAACAGATTGTAAAAATTCTATAGCTAAGCCACCCAATCGCAGTACCACAGGTACATCTTGCGTAAAGTCTACAATTGTCGATTCGATACCAATGGTACAAGCGCCCCCATTTAAAATATAGGGTATTTTTTTGCCAAGTTGCGCATTGACGTGCCAAGCTGTTGTTGGGGAAACATAGCCAAATGGGTTGGCACTAGGAGCTGCCAAAGGATAGGGCAATGCTCGTAGTAGTTTTAAGGTCAACGGATGATTGGGTACGCGCAGCCCTACGGTTGGCAATCCGCTGGATACAAGATCAGAAATTATTGGTTTTTTGTTGAGAATGTAGGTAACCGGTCCAGGCCCTACGGCATTGTATAAATTTTCAGCAGCCTTTGAAATATCAAATGCATAATTTTCAAAAGCTTTGAAATCAAAACAATGAACAATCAGTGGGTCGAAGGAAGGTCGGTTTTTTACCTCGAAAATTTTGATAACAGCGGCATCTTCCAGAGCATTGCCCGCCAACCCATAAACGGTTTCAGTTGGTATGGCGACTACTTCTTGGTTATTGAGATGGCGACATGCATCGCGTATGGAGTTTCCAATTATTGCACTGTGAGATATTGTCATGCGAGCGTTTTCATTTGCGCTGCAAAATTAGTTGAGTCTTGGCGTTGCAAAAAACTGAAAAGTGGGTATTTTAACAGTGAATAGTTCAAAAGTTTCTAAATCCATCATTTTATACACACCTTCCATAGCTCCAATACTGGCTTTCAATTGACATCCACTTTGGTAGGCGTGTGATTGATAGGGAGATAATATCGGCTGTACGCCAACTACGCCTTCACCTTCAACTTCACTAGGTTCGTCATTAGTGTCGTAAATAAACCAATGGCGACCTAGCAGTTGCACGGTACGTTCACTTGTGTTTTCTATGACAATGTCATAGTTAAACAAATAAAGAGGGCCACTTTTTGAAAAATAACGCCCTTGATAACTGGTTTCAACGGAAACTTTAATGCCGTTTGTTAATGCGGTAACAGCCATACTCAAAAAAGATTGTTCAATAGTGCAAATCGGTTGGCCAAAATAAATAATTAAATTGAAAAAAAAGGCGTTTTTCAAAAAAAATGTTTGATTTTTTGTTTTACTGAATTCCCTGATAATTTACTGTAGCCATGCCGATTAATCTATCGTATCGAATGCCAATCTCGCGATGATACACCAGAACGGTGTAATCGTTCTCTGTTTCCCAGTGACTGCCTTCAATTAATGTTTCGTCTGCTCGATTATTGCCATCTCGGGCAACGGCAAACTTAAAATCATAGTAGCCTTGTTTGAGTAATATTTTGCCGCTGTACCCCTTGCGCTTGTAGTCGTAGCGCAACAAAAATTCAGGGCGGATTTTCCAATCTGAAAGGGCACCAAACACGTATACATTACCCTCCTCATAGACAGTTGGGCTAGCTAAGAAAAAGTCTACCCAACAATAATCGGCTTCAATTTCAGGGTTTCTGGCTCCAGTTCGACGAATTACATAGTTGCCATTAATGTCGGGCTGAACCGAATAGTTCTCTGTCTCGCGTGTGCGCATGGGTACGAGAACAGCCTCCCAAACGGAATCCATTAAATACCTGCGCACGTTCATGGTCAAGGTTTGGAAGTTTTTGACATCAAAAAAGCGAAATTCATTGCCGCCAGGGAAATTGTTTTCCTCGTCGTGGTTATAAGTTAATGTGCTATTACCAACAAACTGCGGTTGCAAATTGAGGATAGCATTATCCCAGCGCTGATTTTGAAGAATGGCAACCTTTAAATCTTGCATAGGGTCGGGGATAGTGTACCCCGAGTGGTTGATGATAAAATTTATTTCTTGATGTGTGTTCATGTTTTGCGTCAAAGTGGCTCGTTTTGGCGCAATGGCTGGTGTCACAAAGTCCTCATATACCATGAAGCGTCTGGTGATGACTACTTGTTCTGGGTCGTCATTCTCGTATATGATTAGAAGATAATTACCCGATTTTGTGAGCCGCATATATTGATTAGGAATGGTAAAACTATAGGATACATAAGGCACAAAGGTGTTAAAGGCAAATTCGTGCTCACGAATAAAATACTCTTGAAAGCCATCTATATATTCGGCTTTTAATAAGTCCGAGGGGGTCCAATCGGCATTGCAATGAACCACCGTGTACCCATAGTTGTGGAACACCGCTGTGATATCATCAAAAACGAGCCGTAACGGACTACCGCCAAGCCGGATTATTGGTGGCGCCAACGGATCTTTATTGGGAAATAGACGAACCGATTTGATAAAAGGCAGATAGACATCGTTGTCGTACTGCATTTGTTTGGCGTCGTAATAATCGAAAAGGTCCTCCTGAGCAAAAGTCAAGTGACTGATTGACAGAAGTAAAAATAGAGTAAAGAGAAATTTATGCATAGCGATATACTGGAAAAACAAAACAATAATTTTGTGTGTTCAAAAGAACGAAATATTCTTGAAACAAAACCTTATTTATACAAATTCTAAATAACAATTATATCAAGTAAAACGGTTTCTGTTTATTAGTTTTGCCACCGTTTTATTGCGTTTAATTAAACTGTTGCAATGTCGGATATTATTAAGATTAAGAAAGGAACAGACATCAATCTCAAGGGCAAAGCCCAACGAGTTACTGAATCCTTTGAAGCACCCAGTTTGTACGCCCTTAAGCCATCAAACTTCAATGGAATTCGTCCAAAATTAGCTGTAAAAGAGGGTGATGAGGTCAAAGCAGGCCAACCCATCTACTTTAGCAAAGACGACGAAAGAATTGTGTTTACTTCTCCTGTAAGTGGTGAGGTAACAGAAGTGGAACGCGGAGAGAAGCGAAAAATTCTAGCCATTAAGATTTTGGCGGATAAAGAAATCAAATATGTAGATTTCAAAAGTGCGGATCCCAGTAAGCTGTCCCGAGAAGAGGTATTAGAAAAACTCTTAACCTCTGGCTGCTGGCCATTAATCGTTCAACGTCCTTATGGGATTGTCGCCGATCCAAACGCTACGCCTAAGTCTATCTTTATTTCGGCATACAACACAGCTCCTTTAGCAGCCGATGTGCAGTATGTGGTAGCAGGTGAAGAAGCGGCTTTCCAAACCGGAATAGATGCTCTTGCCAAATTAACTGCTGGGAAAATACACTTGAGTATTCCCGGCAAAGGCGATGTAGCAAAAGCCTACACACAAGCCAAAGGCGTTGTGTTGCACAAATTTGATGGCCCACATCCTGCAGGAAACGTAGGTGTTCAGATTCATCATATCGATCCCATCAATAAAGGTGATATTGTTTGGACTATTGCGCCACAAGACGTCATAATTATAGGTAAACTTTTTGCTGAGGGTAAGTTCATTGCCAAGCGCAAAGTGGCCCTGGCAGGTTCCGAAGTGAAGGCACCAAAATATTATGAAATCACCATCGGTGCGCAACTGACCAATTTGTTAAAAGAAAAGTTGACTCCAGTAAAACCTCGTATCATTAGCGGTAATGTGTACACAGGTGATCAAGTAGCTGCGGATGGTTTCATGTCTTTCCTATCAAAAGAAATTTGTGTCATTCCAGAAGGCGATGAGCCAGAGTTTTTAGGTTGGATTTTGCCCGGATTTGGCAAATGGTCACTTTCTCGCGCTTATTTCTCTTGGTTATCCCCCAAGAAAGAATACGTCATCAATGCCAATATGCATGGAGAAGAGCGAGCATATGTGGTTACAGGTGAATACGACAGTGTTTTCCCATTCGATATTTACCCACAGCAATTGATAAAATCAATTATGATGGGAGATATTGAAAAAATGGAACAACTCGGAATTTATGAAGTTATAGAAGAAGACTTTGCACTTTGCGAGGTGGTTTGTACTTCAAAAATCGCAGTGCAAGACACGGTTCGCAAAGGTTTAGAGTTGGCTCATAAAGAATTAGGATAATTTAAAACGCAGATTGACAATGAAGTTATTGAGAAACTTTTTGGATACCATTAAGCCCAACTTTGAGAAAGGTGGGAAATTGGAGAAGTTTTATCCCGCATATGATGCATTTGAAACGTTTGCATTTGTCCCAGGACATACAGCGCACAGCGGTGCACACATTCGTGATGCCATCGACTTGAAGCGCACCATGGTAACTGTAATTTTAGCCATGGTACCCGCCTTGTTGTTTGGTATGTGGAATGTTGGCGCGTTGCACTACAAAGCAATTGGTGTGGACGCATCGTTGCTAGATGCTTTCGGTTATGGCGCATTCAAGGTAATACCTCTAATTGCAGTATCATACATCACTGGATTGGGTATTGAATTTGCTGCAGCTATCATGAGAGGGCACCAGGTAAACGAAGGATACCTAGTAACAGGGATGCTAATCCCATTGATTATGCCAGTAACTATGCCATTGTGGATGGTTGCTGTTTCAACCGCTTTCGCCGTTATTATTGGTAAAGAGGTATTTGGAGGAACAGGAATGAATATCCTTAACGTGGCATTAACAGCTCGTGCCTTCGCCTTCTTTGCTTATCCCAAGAACATGTCAGGTGACAAAGTTTGGATTGACACGACCACAAAATCAGGCGAATCTTTGGTTGATGGCTACTCAGGAGCCACAGCTTTAGGTGAAATGGCAGGTTCTGGATCGACCTCGTTTAGCGCCATGGATGCCTTTTTAGGATTCATTCCAGGGTCTATTGGTGAAACATCCACACTTGCCATATTAATTGGTGCTGCTATCTTGATAATTTCAGGTATTGCAAGCTGGAAAATTATGGCAAGTGCTATAGTTGGAGCGGCTGTAATGGGTGGGATCTTTAATATTTTTGCTGGATACGCCATTTCCCCCGAGCAGCAAGGCTTTATGGGAATTCCTTTTTGGCATCAAATGCTCTACGGTGGTTTTGCTTTCGGTGTGGTCTTTATGGCTACTGACCCTGTTTCAGCGGCCCAAACTGAACGTGGAAAATGGATATATGGCTTCCTTGTAGGCTTCTTTGCCATCATGATTCGTATTTTTAACCCAGCCTATCCTGAGGGAATCATGCTTGCCATTTTATTTATGAATGTCATGGCGCCCCTAATCGATCATTATGTGGTTGAAGGAAATATCAAAAGACGTCTTAAACGAGTAAATGCCTAAACAATGGATGTAAATTCAAATAAGTACACGTACCTATTTTCGGTAGTAATGGTTGTGATTGTGGCAGCGCTTCTTTCTGTTGCGGCCATGTCATTAAAACCCTTCCAATTGGCAAATGTCAAAATGGAAAAAATGCAAGATATATTGAGTTCTATCAACATAGCGGTAGATCGCAATGACTCTCAAGATAAATTTGATCAATATATTACTGAGCGCTTGATTATTAAAAACGGTGCAATATGTGAAGATTGTGAAGGAGAAGCTTTTGACATCGATATGTCTGTTCAAATATCAAAACCTCACGAAGAGCGCACCCTGCCTCTTTACATTGCAGACAAAGAAGGTTCAACCTACTACATCATTCCATTGAGAGGTCGAGGACTTTGGGGTCCTATTTGGGGATATATCTCTTTGCAGGAAGATGCAGCGACCGTTTACGGAGCTACGTTTGACCACAAGAGTGAAACCCCTGGTCTTGGCGCTGAAATAAACACAGCTTCTTTTCAAGATAATTTCCGCGAGAAGCGAGTTATCAATGAGAAAGGTGATTTTGTTTCTATTGCTATCCGAAAAGGAAGTGCTAGCACGGAATACGAGGTAGATGGCATTTCAGGTGGAACCATTACTTCTGATGGAGTAGGAGACATGCTAAAAGACTGCATTGCTCCTTATGTTGAGTATTTGAAATCAAGAAACGGTGGAGTTGCCTCCATTTAACCATTCAAAAAAACTGCTATGAGTGCTACTACAGAAGAAATAAAGAAAAAGCCCAGTGAGCCGTTATTCGGAAAGAAAAATCGCAAGCTTCTCACAGATCCTTTAGACGACAACAACCCGATTACCGTACAGGTACTCGGTATTTGTTCCGCACTGGCAATTACCGTAAAATTAGAACCTGCCATTGTTATGACCATTTCGGTAATGGCCGTTATGGGCATTGGTAACGTTGTGATTTCTGCAATTAGAAATTTGATTCCCAATCGAGTGCGCATCATTGTACAACTCGTGGTTGTCGCTTCTTTGGTAATTTTGGTGGATCAAGTGCTAAAAGCCTTTGTCTACGATGTCAGCAAACAATTATCCGTATTCGTTGGACTTATTATCACCAACTGTATTATCATGGGACGATTTGAAGCCTTTGCTTTAGCCAATGGTTTGTGGAAATCGTTCTTAGACGGTATTGGAAACGCTTTTTCGTATGGTTTGATTTTGGTTATTGTTTCCTTTTTCCGAGAATTATTTGGTGCAGGAGAATTGTTTGGTTATCAAATAATTCCTTCAAGCTGGTACGTCGAAAACGGTGGCTTTTATGAGAACAACGGTATGATGTTGTTGCCTCCGATGGCCCTCATCGTTGTTGCGCTGATTATTTGGTTCCAACGAGCTAGAAACACCAAGTTAATCGAAGAAAACTAAACCCTCACTTTACATTTAAAAGACATGCAAGAATTAGTTAGTATATTCGTTAAGAGCATCTTTGTAGACAATATGATTTTTGCCTACTTTCTCGGGATGTGTTCTTATTTAGCAGTATCAAAAACTGTCCAAACTGGTGTAGGTTTAGGGGCTGCTGTTATTTTTGTTCTAGGGATTACCGTTCCTGTAAACTACTTACTTGAAAATTTTGTTTTAAAGCCAGGTGCTCTGTCTTGGGCTGGTGAACAATTTGCTGAAGTAGATTTGAGCTTTTTGAGCTTTATCATGTTTATCGCTGTTATTGCCTCTATGGTACAACTCGTTGAGATGATTGTTGAGAAATTTGCTCCTGCGCTTTACGGTGCATTGGGTATTTTCTTGCCACTTATCGCAGTAAACTGTTCTATTTTGGGCGGCTCATTGTTTATGCAAGAGCGTGGGTATAACACGATTTCTGAAGCAACAGTATTTGGATTGGGGTCTGGTGTAGGTTGGTTTTTAGCCATTGTTGCTATTGCTGCAATTCGTGAGAAAATCCGCTATTCCAATGTGCCTGCTCCACTTAGAGGCCTTGGAATTACTTTCGTAATCACTGGTTTGATGGGGATTGCGTTTATGAGCTTTATGGGTATTAAACTTTAACAGAAAAAAGAATGGTTTTATTAAACATGTCAACGGTAATAATTGCAAGTATCGTCGTTTTCCTTGCCATTATTATTGCATTGGTAACGATCTTACTTCAAGCGAAGGCTCGTCTTTCGCCATCTGGACCCGTTAAACTTGATATTAATGGCAATCAAGTGGAAGTGGAATCTGGCAATACACTTTTAACAACACTTTCTCAGCAAAAAATATTTTTGCCCTCCGCTTGTGGTGGTGGTGGAACTTGTGCCATGTGTAAATGTCAAGTACTCGAAGGTGGTGGCGAAATACTCCCTACTGAAGTGGGGTATTTCACTCGTAAAGAAGTACAAGAAAATTGGCGTTTAGGTTGTCAGGTTAAAGTTAAAGCTGACATGAAAGTCAAGGTTCCCGAAGAGATTTTTGGAATCAAAAAATGGGAATGTGAAGTGGTTTCTAACTACAACGTCGCCTCATTTATTAAGGAATTTGTGGTGCGTCTTCCCGAAGGCGAGCACTTGGATTTCGAAGCAGGTGGCTACATCCAGGTTGACGTTCCACCGATCACTGTTAATTTTAAGGATATAGATATTACCTCGCATCCAAAGTTGGGACGCGACCCAATGGATTTCAAATCGGAGTGGGACAAGTTCAATTTGTGGCCTTTGAAAATGGTGAATGATGAAACTATTTTCCGTGCCTATTCTATGGCCAACCACCCTGCTGAAGGTAACATTATCATGTTGAACATTCGAATCGCTACGCCACCTTGGGACAGAGCGAAAAACGATTGGATGGATGTGAATCCAGGTATTTGTTCTTCTTATGTTTTTGGCTGTAAGCCAGGTGATAAAGTAACCATATCAGGACCTTATGGAGAATTCTTCATCAAGGAAACTGATGCGGAGATGTTGTACATTGGTGGTGGTGCAGGCATGGCTCCCATGCGTTCACATCTCTTCCACTTGTTCCACACATTAAAGACTGATAGAAAAGTTACCTATTGGTATGGTGGTCGTTCGAAACGTGAATTGTTTTACTTGGATGATTTCCAAAATATCGCCAAAGAATTCCCGAATTTTAAATTCTTTGTAGTGTTATCTGAGCCTGCTGAAGAGGACAATTGGACTGTTAAAAAAGATGTTAACGACAATGAAGGTGATGGTTTCTTAGGCTTTGTTCACCAAGCCGTTATCGATCAGTATTTATCGAAACACGATGCACCTGAAGATATTGAATTCTACTTCTGCGGACCGCCTTTGATGAATGCTGCTGTTCTTAAAATGGTAGACGACTGGGGTGTGCCACCAGAAAATGTATCCTTTGATGATTTCGGTGGATAATTCACTAAAAGTAAATATTTCAAAACGAGGCATTTTGCCTCGTTTTTTGGTTTAATATTATTTATTATGAAACAACTTAGTTTTTTTGCGCTTTTTGCCATGTTAATCGCTTGTGGGCCAGAACCTGAAACCATATTGCGTGTCAATACAGGACGGGCACAAGGCTCTACCTATATGATTTCCTATGTAACCAGTTCCGATGTGGATTATGGTAGCCAAATCGATAGTATCCTACTGTTTGTAGATATGTCGATGAGTACTTGGGTGCCTCATTCTAAAATTTCCCAAATCAATAACTACGATACAGTACTGGTGGATTCTCATTTTAATGCAGTATTGCACAAAGCCTATCAAGTCAATAACTTCACCCAGGGCGCTTTCGATATTACAGTCGGTCCTCTTGTTAATGCTTGGGGATTTGGACCAACGGGTAAAATGGCTGTGGATAGTGCTGTGGTCGATTCTCTGATGCAGTTTGTGGGAATGAGCAAGGTTTATAGTAGAGGAGATCTTGTGTTTCTCGAAAAAGGAGCCAAGATTGATTTCAATGCAATTGCACAAGGCTACACTGTAGATATGATTTGTGAATTTTTACAGACCAAGGATATTGATAACTATATGGTAGAAGTAGGAGGCGAGTTGCGGACCAGGGGTAAGAACCTCAAAGGAAATACTTGGACTATTGGTATCGACAAGCCGCAGGAACAAATTGATGAAGAAGCCCGATTCCAAGTAGTTTTGGCCTTAGACAATAAAGGCCTTGCCACCTCAGGGAATTACCGTAAATTTTGGGTAGATGAAACAACGGGCCAGAAGTTTGCGCATACCATTGACCCGCGCACTGGATTTCCCGTATTGAGCAATCTTTTATCAGCAACTGTAATTGCAGAAACAGCCATGGAAGCCGATGCATACGCCACTGCCTTTATGGTAATGGGGCTAGAGGGAACCAAAAAGTTCCTTGAGAATAGACCAGATTTCCAAGTGTATTTGGTTTATTCCAATTATAAAGGCGATTGGGAAGTCTGGATGACGCCAGATTTCGACAAAATGATTCAGTAATTTGACGAAAAAAGCGCGCTGAGCGCTTTTTTTTGTGTCCAAAAGCAAGTGTTTTTTTGCCAAAGGAATCCTTTTTTTATTTTCAAATTATTGATAAACAATGGCTAGAAAAATAAACGAAAAAAAGTATGCACTCCACTTGGATGGGAAGCATTTTTTTCTACTTTTGCACCGGAGAGTTGGCAGAGCGGTCGAATGCGGCGGTCTTGAAAACCGTTGAGGGTCATACCTCCGGGGGTTCGAATCCCTCACTCTCCGCA
>JAIULY010000009.1 GCA_022565875.1 Schleiferiaceae bacterium
AATTTTTTTTCCCATTAGTCAAGTTAGTTGCCTTTTCTTCCTTAGTTTTGAAAAAATCTAAAATTATGAAACGCATTTTATTTTTCGCCATGTCACTTTTGGCCATTTCTGCATTTTGTCAAGATGAATACCTTACCATAGCGCCTAGCACAATGACCTTGAATGGCGCCGAACAACCTGCTTTAGAGCTAATTGTTGCAAAAGGAAATGTTTCTGAAGCACAGAAGCGATTTACTAAAGCCATTAAAAAAGCTAGTAAACAAAAGATGGTTGCCAACGGCTCTCAAATAAGTCTTCAATATGCCGTGTGGAAGAAAAATGATATCAAAGAGCCAACGCATATTTACGGCGATTTTAAAGCTGACGGGGAGGGAGCGCATGTGAAAATCGCACTTTCTGATACCAATAATTCATTCCACGATTTATCCCAAGGAGAAATTGGTTTCCGAGCGGAAACGTTCTTGCGTCGATTGGGCATCGAGTTGCATCAAACACACTTAATCAATTTGAATAAAGAAGAAGTAAGTCAACTGAAGTCGCTTAAAAAGGAAGTTGATGGCCACGAAAAAGACATCTCCAAAAAACAAAAGAAAATTGTTGGTGCCGAGAGTAAAATTGAGGGCTTCAAGAACGATATCGAAATAACCCTTGCTGAGCAAAGCCGACTGGCAGAAGAAATAAAAGGAACTGACCGAAAAATGACGAGTTTGTCGCTTTCACAAAAGGAAGAGCTGAAATTGTTGCGCAAGGAAAAGTCGAATCAAGAATCCATGCTGAAAAAATCACGCAAAAAGACTGAAAAACTGCGCAAGAATATCTTTAAGCAAGAATCAAAAATTCAAGATTGGAAAAACGATATCAAGAGCACCGAAATTGAAAAGTCATTGTCTGTGGAAAAACACGACGCCCAAAAAGAAGTCGTAGATGACTTGGCTACCCAATTAGATCAAGCCAAACAACTACTGAAAGCGATAAAATAAACGGACGGATTTTTCACAGTACCTAAGGTTTTTAAATGATGCGGCACATACCACCTTTCTTTCATGCGTAATTTTTTTATCGTTGCCCTGCTGTTTTTAGGCCAGCAGGTTTTTGGACAATCCTTTATCGACCTAGAAAAGGAGAAAGACTCTATAACTGAAGGGTATGGCAGTGCGGCAGCAGTGACCTATTTCAAAACTAAGTCAAAAGAGGCACCTGAAAACACAATGGTTGCCCTTCTGCTTGCACTTGCATATGCAGAAAACAATGATTCCGCTCTGGCAGCGACTGCTTTTAAAGCACTAGAACGCCATCCTCAGAAACCCTGGCAGTTTTACCTAGCGTATGCCAAGTTTACTATGAACTACGGCGATGTAGAGCAACCTGAGGTGATTTTGTCGAAAGGGATAGCTGCGTATCCTAAGGAGGCCGCTCTATATGCAGCACGCGCTGCTTTGGGGAAAAATAGAAGTTCCGGAGTTGGCTTTCTTTCGGATTTTAACAAAGCCATCGCATTAGAACCACAGGAGCCCGAGTGGTACCTGAGAAGAGGACTTTTCAACTTGGATAACGGGTATTTTTCCCTTGCCGAAAAAGATTTGCGATTGGCTTTGCAGTTAGAACCCAAAAGCGCCAATATTTTCTTTTTATTG
Organism: Schleiferiaceae bacterium; assembly: GCA_022565875.1. GTDB lineage: Bacteria > Bacteroidota > Bacteroidia > Flavobacteriales > Schleiferiaceae > JAIULY01. Next base: position 1,635 of record JAIULY010000009.1, read on the forward strand.
GCTCGTTTACACTTTGAGGCGGGACAGCCAAAAAAGGCTCAAAATGCCATTGATTCCGCCCTTTACTATGAACCTGATAATGCAGAATTCATAAGTTCAAAAGGTCGAATTTTTGAGAATCTTGAAGATTTTGATGCCGCTTTTATCGAATATGAAAGGGCCATAGCTCAAGACAGTACCACTGCAACACCTCACTTTTTCAAAGCCTTACTGCATTATCAATTAGAAAATATGGATGCCTTTTGCGAGAGCTTGCATACGCTCGTCCACCTAAAGGAGAGAGGCCTTTCAGTGCCAACAGATTGGTGGCGGGATATTCAATATTACCTCGATGATATTTGTGACAGTTCAAAGGCCTCCTATTATTATCAGCGCGGTATTGCGGCTTACAACACGGATGCATTTGTGGATGCCATCTTGTATTACGAAAAAGCGTTGTTGATGGACCCAAAACTTACATTGGTCAACTCGTTTATTGGAAATGCATTTTTCGAATTACAAGCTTACAAAGATGCTATTCATTATTACGAAAAGTTTTTAGACGAAAAAGAAAGTTTTCGAAAGCAGGCAGATGAGTTGGCTGCCCGTAAAAAGCAATTGCCGAATGATCGGTCTAAGTTTTTTGATATTTCAATATCAGAGGCTTACTACTACTTAGGAATGAGCAGGGCCGCAGTGGATGATTTACCAGGCGCGATTCGCAATCTCGATAGCGCTATTTATTTCAATAGAAATCACAGAGATACACGCATACCCCAACTGTTTACTTTTCGAGGTCTGTGTCACGCCATATCGGGCAATATACAGCAGGCAATGACGGATTTCAACAGCTGTTTGGCCTTGCATCCCCAATCTGTAAATGCCCATATTTTGAGAACTACTTTGGAAGTCAATCAGATAAAAGGAGTAATTAAACCTGTCGATATGCGCGATTTCTTGAGTCAAGACCAATTGGTATACTTTTCTTGGGAGGTAAAGAAAGCTAAGACCTTACCCCAAGTACGCCCTGCTATCGACCAACAAATTGAGCGTTTAGAAACTGCCAATGCAGCTATTGACGACCCGATGTTGTATTATTTAATAGGAACATTGAAGCTGGTACTTCGCAATACTGCTGGCTGTGACGATTTCGCAAAAGCGCGATTTATGGGGTTAGCCGTAAAAGATCCTTTGTGCAAGTAGAGAAAGCATTTTGTTGCATTGCGATTTGGAATCTTCCGCATCCATTTTACTTTTGGAGGCAACAGAAATGCAGCTGAAATACCCACAGCAACGTTTTTTTCTTTAAATTTTATTCAGCACTTTTGCCCAGCAAAAATCAAACGCATGAACGTACTAATTTTAGGCAGTGGTGGTAGAGAACACGCACTGGCTTTTCAAATAGCTAAAAGTCCTTTATTAAGTCAGTTATACATAGCTCCTGGCAATGGTGGCACCCAGCAGTTAGGCGAAAACTTGAGTGTGTCGCCTACCGACTTTTCTGCTCTAAAACAAACCATCATCGAAAAAAGCATCACATTGGTGGTGGTAGGTCCAGAAGACCCGCTCGTAGCTGGTATTGTCGATTATATAAAGTCAGATGCAGATTTAGATGGGGTAATGGTAATTGGACCGGCTGCAGCAGCTGCTCAGTTAGAAGGGAGTAAAGACTTCGCTAAAGCATTTATGTCGAAATATCAAATACCCACAGCAGCCTATCAAACCTTTTCTATTGACAATCAGCAAGAAGCATTTGAGTTTTTAAAGACCTTGACTCCGCCTTATGTTCTTAAAGCAGATGGATTAGCGGCTGGAAAGGGCGTTGTGATTCTGGAGGATTACGATGCGGCTTGTGCTGAATTGGCTCAGATGTTTAGCGGTAAGTTTGGCAAAGCCGGCGCAAAAGTAGTGATCGAAGAATTTTTGGATGGCATTGAATACTCCATGTTTGCCTTTGTCAATCAGGAGGATTATGTGATTTTCCCAGCTGCTAAGGATTACAAACGTATTGGAGAAGGTGATACCGGATTGAATACCGGAGGAATGGGTGCTGTTTCTCCCGTTTCATTTTTAGATGACATATTATTGGAGCGTTCTGTAAAAGAGGTGATAGCTCCTACAGTGGCAGGCATCCAATCGGAGGGATTTGATTATTGCGGTTTTGTGTTTTTTGGTTTAATAAATGTGAAAGGCGCACCCAAAGTGATCGAGTACAATGTGCGTCTCGGCGATCCCGAAACAGAAGTAATTTTGCCGAGAGTGCAATCGGATTTGTTGGAGTTTTTTATTAAAGCCGCACAAAACGACCTGCGCGATTATACCCTTCAAGTAGATCCTAGAACGGCTGCTACGGTAATGGTTGTTTCGGAGGGTTATCCCGAAGCGTATGAGAAAGGAAAGACTATTTCTGGTTTACATCAAGACTTACCAGCTATTCCATTTCATGCCGGCACAAAAGTGGATGCGAACGGAAAACTGGTGACAGCAGGTGGTCGTGTAATGGCTTTTACGGGATTTGGTGATGACTTAGACGCTGCGCTGAAAAATGCTTACGACGCAGTGAATAAGGTGTGCTACGAAGGAATTACCTACAGAAGCGATATAGGTCAAGATCTGAAATAAAAAAGGCGAACTATTGTTCGCCTGCTTCTTGATTGTGCTTTTTCATTTGCGCCATCCAATAACCGAAATAACCAAATCCAATTAAAATGAAAAGGACATTAGGAATGTTGCCTAAAGCAGGTAATATCTCAAAGGTAGCTAAGAAAAAATTTCCTAAAGCGGTGAAAAATTCAGTCATATCGATTGTGGGTTTTAATTATCTGCTGCAAAAATAAGACAACACAAAATGTTATCAAAGGTTTTTAATGACACAAGACCACAAAGTTTTTTTGGGCTGCTTATCGTAGGCGTTCTTGCGCTTGTTTTTTTGGGTTATGTTACTGTTCCAGAGTTAGATGTGGGCTTTGCCTTTTTCGGGAACTCCTTTGTTGTGCACCCAATAGTTTACTTTTCACTCTTTGGATTGTTGACTTTAATCAATGCCTTTTTACTCAATAAAAAGCTTGCCGATACTTTTGAGGTACTGAAAAGAAATTTTTATGCGGCATGGTTCTATCTCTGGTTGTCAATGTTTGCCTTTCTGCTAAGTCAGGATATTGAATTACAGGTTGTTAATTTTGTTTTTATACTCCTTTGGGTGCACCATTTTCGCTTGACTAATAACACAAGTGCCAATGCGGTTACATTTAATTTTGGCCTGTTGTTAGCGCTTCTTTTTTGGTTAGTGCCGCCTTCCATTGCCTTGCTTTTGGCTATTTTCATCGGAATGATTATTTATAGCGTGCTTTCATTTAGACAATTTTTTTTGCCTTTAATGGGCTTTGGTATGCTGCAATTGCTACTTTTTACCCTTCTATTTTGGTTAGATGTCGCCCACATTCAAGGCGAATGGTTTACAAGTGCCACCCAATTGAAGCGCTTAGCCTTCGGCGATTACAATAGTCTGCAGGGGAGTTTTGCAGGTGTCCTTATTTTTTATGCCCTACTGTCTTTCCCTGATGTGGTGAATACCATGCAGCGGGCAAATATTTATAAAAGACAAACCTTTGGTATTTCCATAGTATTCCTGTTGGCTATTGTACTATTGACTTATTTGTTTGGTCAAAGTGCATATTTGTTGTTCGGATTGAGTTTTCCCTTGTTGAGTATGTTTTTTGCCAATGCGCTGCAATATGCGAAGAACAAGTGGTTGCGCTTGATTATTTTTGGATTACTACCTACTGTTTTTATTCTTTTGGCTATGCTAGCCGAAAGGTGAAGCGGCCGTTTAAATGAAGTATGTTTGCATAGCGCACGCCTAGCAACGACAAAATAAAACCAGTTTTTGCCCATGAAAGTTTTGGTAATTCGATTTAGTAGTATTGGTGACATCGTTCTAACAACCCCCGTTGTGCGCTGCCTCAATGAGCAATTGCAAGCAGAAGTGCATTTTGTTTCTAAAGGAGCTTTTCAAAGTTTTTTGGCGCCCAACCCCCATATTAGCAAAGCTTATTTTTTCAAGAAAGATTGGGGGGAAGTATTACCCGAGTTAAAAGCAGAGGCATATGATTTTGTGGTGGATTTGCACAATAATTTGCGCAGTTTGCGATTAAAAGCCGCTTTAGGGGTGCCATCAGCAGCGTTTCCCAAACTCAATATTCGAAAGTGGATTTTAGTAAATTTTAAGTTACCTGTAATGCCGAAGGTGCATATTGTAGATCGGTATTTTGAGGCTGTCGCCACCTTGGGTGTTGCCAACGATGGGCGTGGTTTAGATTATTTTATTCCAGATGCGGATGAGGTGTCACTTTCCTTCTTTCCCAAAACTTTTGAAAATGGGTATTTGGCCTTTGTGATTGGCGGACAGCATGCGGGGAAAATGCTTAAGGCGGAAAAAATAGCGCGCATTTGTGCGGCTATAGATTATCCAATTGCTTTGCTTGGGGGGCCAGAGGACGAGCAAAAAGGAGAAACCATTGCACAAGTAGGCTCGCATGTTACCAATGTTGCTGGCAAATTTTCGCTTAACCAAAGCGCGTCGGTTTTGCGCCAAGCCAAATTGGTGGTCACCCATGATACAGGTCTGATGCACATTGCCAGTGCTTTCAAAAAGGACATTATTTCACTTTGGGGGGGTACCGTACCTGAATTGGGGATGTACCCCTACCTGCCAGGACCCAATAGTTGTATACTAGAGCGGCCGCATATTATGCGGCCGCCTTCAAAATTAGGTAAACACCGAGGCATATATAAATTATGGGATTTTATGGAGCAAATCCCTGATGCTGTTATTGTTGCTGCAATTCAGGACAGAATAAAGCCCTAAGTTCGTGCGCTTCTTGAGGCTTCATTTTTCCAGCTAAAATTAAAGCCAATTGCCTCCTGCGAAGCGCGCCGTCATATCGCTTGATCTCCAAGTCACTTTCTGGTGTGACCGGAGGCACTTGAATAGGGTTGCCGAGTTGATCTACAGCTACAAAGGTATAAATGGCTTCATTGGCCATGATACGATTACCTGTACCTTTTTGGTCTTCAATGAAAACGTCAACAAAAACTTCCATGCTCGAATGAAAAGCGCGTGAAACCTTTGCCTCCAACGTCACTATGCTGCCTTGTGCAATGGAATTTTTAAAAGAAACATTATTTACCGAGGCCGTAACTACCTGACGGCGGCAGTGCCTGTGAGCCGCAATTGCCGAACACCGGTCCATCCAAGAAAGCAACTGACCTCCAAAGAGATTCTTGAGGTTATTGGTGTCGTTGGGAAGGACAACTTCCGTAACAATGGTAAGCGATTCAGACGGGGTTTTTGCTTTCATTTTGTGTTTATGTGAAGATTGATTTTTGAAAAGTACAAATACATGTCGTGTATCTGGTGCTGTTATATTTCACGGGCAAAATTACAACAACCCATGACATTTTTTACCGTGTAAATAATATTTGTATCCGTGCGATACGGCTGTTTTTTGGGTAGAAATTTTTCGGAATTTTTGAAGCACCTCAAATGCAAATATTTTGAAGATGCTGAAAACTAAATGCTGTTCTCAATCGTATTATATACAGCAACAATTAAACAATTCCGCTTTGCCTTTCAAAAAGATGATGTTGACCGAAGGTATTTGTTTTTAGGGTTCATAGGTTGGTTTGGTTGATGCCTTTGGTCAACATACTACGGGGCTGCCTCAGGGCAGCCCTTTTTTTGGATAACAGCCTCATTGCTGATGCGGGAGTTTGCTCAAAGTAGCATAGTATTCAACTCTCCCAACCCTACTACTTTTTCCCTTGTGTTATAGCTGCTCTCGATTTCAATCGGAAAGGTTCGGTAAAAAAGGGGTAAATAAAATACACCAGCATCAAGAGTTTATAAGAAGACACCGCTACCGCAACACCGCAACGGTAATCTCCACTTGCACTTCTTGTTTCAGACGTTTTTCTAAGTCAGTTTTAAAGGTTTCAATTTCTTCATCACTCAAAGTGTGATCGGCGACAAGTTTCAAGCTTATGACAAGAGGTTTGGTGCGTTGAACAGAAACGTCTTTGATGATAATATGGTCTTCCTCCCAGCTCTCTAGTTGTTGCACAATATTATTTTCGTACATCATTCTATAAAAACCAAAACCCAAGGGAACTGTCAAAATAAGAACGACGATAAATGAAATGATAACGCCCTTTTTGGCTAGAGTGAAAGGGCTAAAGCCCAAAAATAGGAAAGTAAGGCTTCCCGCAAGCACCATTCCACCAAGGTTGGTAAAAAGCAGCAAGCTAGCGCCAAAAAAGATTTCCCAATCGAGTTGTCCGATGCCAATTCCTGCTACGGCAAGTGGTGGCACCAATGCTACAGCAATAGCAACACCAGCCAAGGTTTTGGCTACCTCCTCACGCGCATGGGCATAGGCTCCGGCGATTCCCGAAACAACAGCAATTCCTAGATCGAGTAAATTGGGCCGCGTTCGCGACATAATTTCTTCATTGGCACCGTACAAAGGCACCAACCAGGTTACAAATATGGCGCAAAGCAGCGAAAACCCCAACCCCGCAAGAATGGTATTGATGCTGTCTATGGTCAAGCGGGTATCTTGGCGCAACGCTCCCATACTCAAGGCTATGATGGGTGACATTAAGGGCGCTAAAATCATAGCGCCAATCACAACGGGTGTCGAATTGGCAAAAAGACCAAAGGTGGCCAATAAGGTGCTCAAAATCATTAGCGCGAGAAATGTCCCTTTTGTTTTTGCGTTTTCTCGCAATACTTGAAACAGGTCTTTAAATTCTTCTGTACTCGCATGCTCAATTAAGGGCAACCGCTTTTCGGTAAGCATAGCAACGGTTTCGCCCTTAGGTAGGGCATTGACCTTGTATATAGACTCACTAGACCCCTCTGTACTGTGTTCTTTTAGATGGAATCCGGGAATGATTTGAAGCGCTTTTCGTTTGGTCTTGAACTCCAGTTTATTTGCGCTCAAAGGTATGCCGTCTTCTGTAAATTCAAATGGCCTTTGACCCTCAAGGATTAAATGATCAGTTTTTATGTGCGCCCCGTAAGGAGGGAGTTTGTATCGTTTGTACCACGATTGCAAGGCAAAAGTCAATAGCCCTGAGAAACTGCGTGGACTGATTAAAAAGGCATGAAACTTTCCGTCATTCACAAAAGAATCTTCAATCATCAAGCGCGATAGTAAGGAGCTTTTACCGTGCTGCACCACTACAATCCCCGACACGGCTGTTTTGATTTCTTTGTCTTTTCCGGTAATGATTTTCAACCCAAACGGCCGTAGACGCACCAAGCTTTTTATAGAGGTTTTGATGCGTTCTATAAACCGCATTTCTCGTATGCTTTTACTAGTAGCCAATTGAAACGATTCGCCGATAACCACATTGTTAAAAATCGGTCGATCATTGCAGAAAAATAAGTCAACAGCTATAGGGTCGGGCATAGATATCAAATGCTCAATGGCCTTATCTAAATTAAAATCAATTCCCAACCCTGTGCAAACAGAGCGATTTTCGGGGTGGGGCAGTAGCGCTATGGTTTTTGAGGTGTTTACTAAAGCAGGGAGAATAGCTTTCAATTGTTCGTCCGAAATGCAGAGTATGATATGCTTCGCCTCGCTAGCGAGAACCGCTTTTTCACTAAAGATTTCCATCGCATCGATATACATGGACAGACGAAAAGACAGTAACTCCAGTCGACTCTCAGATTCTGCTTTGTCGTAAAATAGGGTGTAGCGCATAGGATGTTTTGAAAACAGCTCAGAAATTTTTAGAAAACCTTTTAATGGTTGACAAAATAGACAAACCCCAAAGAGTTTCGAGCATGCATGCCACAGAATTCTTTTGAACTGGGTCACCCCCACAAAACTATTGCGCTGAATGCATTCAAATCAGAGCTCGGGACAATTTATGTGCTTAGGATTTGGAGTCCTCTGTAGTGTTTTTTTGCTGCTTTTCGAAAATACAACTCAGGGGGCTTTCCTTTTTTGTGCCTACGTCTCATTGCCTATCTTTGCCCCCCATACCCGCACAAAAATGATAGAATTAAAACCTTTTGCTGCCATCCGGCCAACGCGTGATAAAGCGAGTCTCGTACCTTCTCGTTCATACGTGTCTTATTCTAGTAACGACCTTAAAGACAAGCTCAACAACAACCCCTATACGTTTTTGCACGTTATCAATCCCGACTATCAGCGAAAGGTAGCGTTGAAGGGGTCGAAAAAGTTTGAAGCCGTAAAACAGGCCTTTGCTGGTTTTTGTGAAAGAGGTATTTTTTTAAAAGACGAGGCGCCGTGTTTCTATATCTATCAACAGCAAACACCCAATACGACTTTTACGGGCATCATTGCAGGGGTAAGCGTTGCAGATTACAAGGCGGGAAAAATTAAAAAGCACGAAAAAACACTGACCCAGCGCGAAAAAATGTTTAAGCACTATTTGTCAGTCACGGGCTTTAATGCGGAGCCGGTGTTGCTCACGCATACCCCTAGCGAACTATTGACCACGTTGTACCAATACTACCTCAGTCAACGCGCCGAATATGAATTTGCCACCACAAATGAACATGTGCACAAGCTTTGGTTGGTCGATAATCCCGAGCATATTCAACAGGTACAGCAGGTATTTGCGGCAATGAATGCCGTTTATATTGCTGATGGACACCATCGCTCTGCAAGTTCAGCGCTATTGGGAGCAGAATGTATTTCGCCCGATAGTCCGGAAGCACATTTCATGGCCTATCTTATTCCAGAAGATGAAATTGAAATCTTTGAATTTAATCGGCTAATTGCCGCAAATCCTGCTTATGACCCTAAGGCCATTATAACACAACTCAAACAACACGGCAAGCTGAGAGGGATAAAAGGGAAACAGTATAAACCAACAGAAAAGGGCACCTTCAGTGTGTATATGGATGGCAAGTGGTACGCTTTTACGCCGAATAACAACTATTTGGATGTCAATCATCCCGTGAAAACACTAGATCCTTATGTGTTATCGGTAAGTGTGCTCGAAACAGTTTTTGACATCAAAGACCCGCGAAAAGACCCGCGCATTGCTTATTTGCCCGGTGAAGTTGGGCCTGAGGGTCTAAAAGCAGCGGTAGACTCAGGAAAGTTCGTGGCCGGATTTGGTTTGTGTCCCTTGCATATCAATGAGATTAAGGCTGTTGCAGATGCCAATCTGGCCATGCCACCCAAAAGCACGTATATAAACCCTAAGCTTCGTTCGGGGTTAGTTATTTATGAATTTGGAAAAGAACAATATGTCGCCAATACAAAGTAATCTCAATACCATTCGCAAAACGCTCCCACCACTCGTAACTTTGGTTGCCGTTTCAAAAACATTTCCCAATAGCGCCATTTTAGAGGCCTACGAATCTGGTCAGCGTGTTTTTGGCGAAAATAAAGTACAAGAGTTGGTGGCGAAATACGAGGAACTACCCAAAGACATTGCCTGGCATTTTATCGGACATGTACAAACGAATAAAATCAAGTATTTTGCGCCTTTTATTAGCTTAGTGCATGGCGTAGATCGCGAAAAAGTCCTCAAAGAACTCAACAAAGAGGCGAAAAAAAACAACCGCGTTATCGATTGCCTACTTCAGATACACATCGCCGAAGAAGATACAAAATTTGGTTTTGATGTAGAGGAGATTCATCAATTGATAGCTTCTAAGGCTTTGACAGATTATCCCAACGTTCGAGTAAGGGGACTGATGGGTATGGCAACATTTACAGAAAATCAAGAACAAGTTGCTCGTGAATTCCGCGGGATACAAGAACTTTTTCGTTCGGTAAAACAACTTTTGGAATCACCAGACTTTGATACGTTGAGCATCGGTATGAGTGGCGATTATGATTTAGCTATCCAAAACGGCAGCACGATGGTGCGCATCGGTAGCGCCATCTTTGGAGCTAGAGGGTAACTGTGCTGTACCTCCTAAACCATCCAGTTTTAAGAAGGCCATAAAAAAAGCCGCTAGAATATTCTAGCGGCTTTTCGTTTTTACTGAAAGTTGGACTTATTGCACAACAAATTTGCCTTTCATCATACCATAGTGGCCAGGAAAAGAACAGATGTAATCATAAATACCTTTTTCGGGAGCCGTAAACTCAATTGTTGTTTCTTCACCACCACCGATAGTCTTTGTGTAGGCTATAATCATATCCGCCATGTCAGCTGGAATATAATCATTGTCGGCAGCAGCGGCAGCAGCACCACCAAAGTCTGCAACGTTTGTACCTTTAGCCAAAAGAACCCAGTTGTGGCCCATAGCTTCTTTGGCCATTTCACCTACGTGATCCAAGGTCAATTTTACAGTCTGACCCGCTTTGGCATTGATGCGATCTAGGTTGTACTTCATTTGGTCATTCGCCTCAATGGTAATTTCTAAAACGGCTAATTCTTCTGCTTCTGTAGCAGTTTCTTCTGTAGTAACGGCATCAGTTGATGTTTCTGTTGCAGCTGGTGTGTCACCACCTCCACAAGAGGTGATAAATAAAGCTCCTAGAGCTATCATACTTAAAAAGTACTTCTTCATTGTGTGAAAATTGATGTTAATGTTTTTTTTTCCGTCAGCAAAGGTAGCTATTAGTGCTTTGTTGTCGGTGTGTTTTATCACTCAGAGGTTAACAATGCATGTTGTGGAATTGTTCCTGTCAAACTGCCTAAAAAGTCAACGATTTCCTGAACGGTTTCGTCAGTTAGATCTCTTCCAACTTGTGTTTTAGCCATGATTTTTACCGCTTCTCCTAAATCGGCCACACTACCATCGTGGAAGTAAGGATAGGTTTCGGTGACGTTTCGGAGTGCCGGTACTTTGAAAAAGTACTTGTCGCTCTCTTTGCCGGTTACATCATAACGACCATTGTCTATCTTCTCAGAGCCGGTGTACTCCCAATAGGGTCCGTTTATCAAACCAAACTTGTGGTACATCTGTCCGCCTAAGCCAGGGCCCATATGACAGGTGATACAGCCACTATTGATAAAATGCTGCAATCCTTTTCGCTGCCTTTCTGAAAGCGCGCTGATATTGCCATGGAGATAATCATCAAAGGGCGCAGGCGTGGCTAAAGTATGTTCAAATTCGGCTATAGCTAACGCGATGTTATCAAACGTAATGGGATTGTTGTCGTCTGGAAAAACTTTTTTGAATAATGGCAAATAATCCTCCAAAGCAACAATGGCTTGTTCTACGCTCATAGCGTGTGGCATACCCATTTCTACAGGATTCAAAATTGGCCCTTTGGCTTGTTCAAATAAATCCGCTGCGCGTCCATCCCAAAATTGAGCGATGTGAAAATACGCATTATAAACCGTAGGACTATTGCGATCACCGCGCACATCTTCGTGGCCCGCGGAGGTGGCTTCGTGGTCTACACCGAATTTTGCAAGGTCGTGACAGGTATTGCAGCTCAATTTGTTGTTTATAGAAAGAGCCGTCTCATAATATAACTGCTTTCCCAATTCAGCTATTGGGCGGTCAAATGATTTTGCCTCTGGCAATGGCTTGAAAAAGCCTTGGGCTTGCTTGAGTAACTTTTCATCAGCCTCGGTATAGGCAATTGTTTCCGTGTTGGCATCTTGTTGGTCGGTACCCCCACAAGAGACTAAAAATAGGAGTGAGGCAGCTCCTAAAATTAAATGGGCATTTGTTTTCATCACTATATCTTTTTTAACGGGGCAAAGATATTTTCCTTGTTAAATATGTCGCAAGAAAAGAGATAGTTTTTTATGAAATAAAAATAGATTTAAGTGATGTATCGTAAATAAACAATGAAAACATAATAGAAATTAGATTGACATAATGATTTTTTACAGCAGTTTTGTCAAATCGGTAACCCCAATGATGCGCGCTGCGATAAGCCCTTCACCGTATGTAACACCAATTTGTTGACCCCATTCCACACAACGGTGCTCTACCATATCTAGAAAGTACTTACCGGCAATTACCGTTTCGGGTTCTGTGGAATTCGGGTCGTAAAATTGTGTTTTATAGGCTCTTACTGAGTTCATTTTTGCCTCAATAACGGAGGAAATATCCACAACAAGGGTAGGTGTGAGGGGGTAAAATTGAATGTAGTGGTATACACTTTTCGGACGCCAAGGCTCTTGGCTGACACCGTCTATTTTGGTTTCAATTTTCCGAAGTCCAGCTTTGAAAATGCTTTCTTTTAGAAGCTTGGCTGCCCTTGGGTGGTCTGGATGACGATCGTCAGGCGCATTGATCAAAACGGTGTCGGGTTGATACTTCCGCAACATTTTTATCACAGCCAACTGATTTTCTATGTTGGTGTCAAAAAATCCATCTTGCATTTTCAAATTTTCGCGGACCGATATGCCTAGGATCTCACCGGCTTGATGGGCTTCCTCGTACCGATTGGCAATGCTACCACGCGTACCCATCTCGCCTTCTGTCAAATCTATAATTCCTGTTTTGTAGCCAAGTTCTGCGTGCTTGCGCAAAATGCCACCGGCACCTAATTCTACGTCATCGGGATGTGCGCCAAAGGCTAATATATCTAATTTCATACTGTTTACTTTTTTGAATAATTGCTTTTCAAATTGCGGTGAAGCCGGAAAATGCTGTGTGACTATCAGACTTCTTGACTGCTTTAAATAAGTAGGGGTGCTCCTAGGGAAATAGCCTAGCGCCCAAAATGTGCGTACAAAAATAAAGCCCTGCCTTTGGGAAAGCAGAGCTTAAAAAAATTACTTAATGTGGTTTACTTCCAACTGGCAAATGTCACGATTTCCTCGTCCATGGGTTTGGTGCTCGAGCCGAAGCTAGCCACCCATGTGCCGTTCTCATCTACCAAAAACTTGGTGAAATTCCATTTTACAGAAGCATTGCTAATGCCATTTAATTCTTTGCTAGTTAGCCATTTGTAAATGGGGTGTGTGTCTTTCCCTTTCACAGATATTTTTGCCATCATGGGGAAGGTCACGCCGTAGTTTTTTTCACAGAAATTTTGAATTTCTTCATTACTGCCAGGCTCTTGCGACATGAAATCGTTGGCTGGAAATCCAATAATCTCAAATTTTTCGCCACCCAATTTCTCGTACAAAGCTTGTAGGTCTTTGTATTGTCCGGTGTATCCACATTTTGATGCGGTATTGACAATCAATACGCGCTTCCCTTTTAAACTGGAAAAATCAAAGGTTCCCCCGTCAATGGTTTCTGCTTTGAAGTCGTGAAAGGTTGTAATAGAGGATGTTGTGTTGCTCATCGCTAGTGTTGTTTTAGTTTCTGGCGCGGTAGGTTGCTGACTGCAACTCAATAATAACCCGCTTGCCGCTAGAATTCCGAATAATTTTTTCATGGTTCTATTCTTTTGTTTTGAATGTTAATGAAACAGCACGGGTTTCAAATAGTTTTTGTTTGTATTAATTTCTGTCTTATCAAGGCCTGTCATTATTGTGATAACGCAGCCATAATGCCTGCTGCCTTTAACAAACACTCTTCATACTCTGCCTCAGGCTCTGATAAAATGGTAATGGCACTGCCCACTTGCAAGGATACTTCGTGGTGATGTTCGTTGTACAATAGCGATCGAATAATGACATTAAAATCAAAATCACCCGAGGGATCAAAGTAGCCGATAGCCCCTGAAAATAGTCCTCTTTTTCGGGTTTCATAGGTTTCAATGAGTTCCATGGCTCGTACTTTGGGAGCACCTGTCATACTGCCCATAGGAAATGTCGCCGCAATGGCATCAAGGGCGTCTGAACGCTCGTGTAAGCGAGCTGTTACCGTGCTTATCATTTGATGGACAGTCTCAAAAGAGTAAATACCAAATAGTTCGGGAACAGAAACGCTGCCTCTCGCTGCTACGCGAGACAAATCGTTGCGGACCAAATCAACGATCATTACATTCTCGGCTCGTTCCTTTTCACAAGCAAGAAGGTTGGTTTTCAATTGATCATCGCTTTCGGCGGTGGTGCCACGCGGGGCGGTACCTTTTATAGGTTGCGAAATCAATTGTTGACCGCGCTTTGCCAAATAACGTTCGGGACTCCCACACATCAAGTGCCGCCCTTGCCATTTTAGGTACCCTGAAAAGGGGGCTACCGTCTTTTGATTGATGGCTTGGTAACCTGATATGGGATCAAAGGTATTACACTGCGCCTCAAATGTTTGACAAAAGGTCAACTCGTAAACATCTCCCAATTGAATGTGCTGTTGTACAGCGTTAATTTTTTCTAAATAGGCAGCTTTTGTTAGAACGGGATGCAGGACTACATGCTGCTTTCTCGATTGCCGCGAAACGCTTTTGGGCATTTTACCATCGGGGTGCACCCAAACGGTCTGTTTTCCTCCAATTTCGTAAACCACCCACGCTGGTTCAAAAAAGACTAAGGCCGGAAAATCTATTTTATCGGGATTTGACGAGGTGAGTTTTTCGAAGTCATTTTTCAAATCGTAACTGAAACCGCCAAACAGCCACGTTGCTTTTTCTTTTACTTTTCGCAAATCCGTTATTGTGGTGGTACAGCTTTGTATAACACCGCCCGCAGCTAACCAATCGTACTTGCTGTAGGTGTCTTTATGGCCGTTAGAATCGAGAAAAATACCCGCAATTTCATGCTCTAAAGCGGCCAAGACTTGCTCTTTTGTAAATGTCCTTTGATTTGAGGCATCCGTTCCGTTACCCATTGTAAATCTTTTTGCTGTGCGTCGCTCTTTATGTTTTGCACCTATAAAAAAACTCCCGTTCTAAAGTGAAGGGGAGCTTTTAATAAAGATGTGTAACGCAATGATTAAATGTGCATTGCTCTGTTGTCTGTAGCGGCTAATGCGGCTTCTTTTACTGCTTCGCTATAGGTTGGGTGTCCGTGGCAAATCCGAGCGATGTCTTCAGCAGAAGCCCGGAATTCCATGGCTACAACGGCTTCCATAATCAAATCTGCGGCTCTTGCAGCAACAATGTGCACACCCAATACTTCGTCAGTCTTTTTATCCGCAAGTATTTTTACTACCCCTTCAATGTCACCACTTGCGCGGGATCTACCTAAAGCGCGTAATGGAAACTGTCCCGTTTTATAGTCCACACCGGCTTCTTTTAGTTGCTCCTCGGTTTTTCCAACAGCCGCAACTTCTGGCCAAGTATACACAATGTTAGGAACAAGGTTGTAGTCTACGTGCGGTTTTTGTCCGGCTAATTGTTCTGCCAATGCGGTTCCTTCTTCTTCGGCCTTATGCGCCAACATAGCTCCGCGTACCACATCGCCAATGGCGTAAATATTCGGCACGTTGGTTTGGAAATGGTCGGTGATTGCTACGCGACCGCGGTCGTCGAGTTCTACACCTGCTTTTTCCGCAGCTAATCCCGCTGTAAATGGTTTTCTCCCTACGGCTACCAAGCAAATATCTGTCGTCCAAGTGAGTTCTTTTCCTTTTTTGTCGGTTGCAGTTACGGTTACTTTATCGCCTTCTCGGGAAACGTTACTCACTTTTGTACTTAAGTGGAACTTCACCCCAATTTTTTTCATGCTTCGCATTAATTCTTTGCCCATGGCACTGTCCATCGTTGGCAATACGCTGTCTGCATATTCTATGACTTCAACTGAAGTGCCCAATCGCGCGTAAACAGAACCCAATTCTAAACCAATCACACCCCCGCCGATGACAATCATTTCTTTGGGTAATTCTGGTAATTTTAAGGCTTCCGTTGAGGAGATGATGCGCTCTTTGTCAAATTTGGCAAAAGGCAATTCTATGGGCTTAGAGCCTGTTGCAATTACGATGTTTTTGGCCTTCAAGGTTTCCGTACCTGCTTCTGAAGTCACTAAAACAGTGTCTTTGCTTTCAAAACTTCCTGTGCCTTGAAACACATCAATTTTGTTTTTGTCCATCAAGTATTTTACCCCGTCGCAGGTTTGGTCTACTACACTTTGCTTTCTCGCTATCATTTTAGGAAAGTCTAAAGCCAGTTCGCCTGTTCCAATTCCGTGGTCTGAAAAATTGGCTTTGGCATTGTGAAAATGCTCTGAAGAGTCTAATAAGGCTTTACTGGGAATGCAGCCTACGTTTAAACAGGTGCCACCAAGTGTGTTGTACTTTTCAATAATCGCTGTTTTCATGCCCAATTGCGCACAGCGAATGGCACATACATATCCTCCAGGGCCTGAGCCAATAATCACAACATCGTAATTTTTCATATCCGTTTGTTTACTTTTTGGAATTTGAGTTCTTGAGGCTCCGTTGGCTTGTGCATAAATTACGCGCCTCCAAAAACCTCTATCTTTGGTGGACAAAAGTAAGCATCAAAGTCTTACCCCCAATGTATTTATCGGTTGTTTTTTGCTAAAATACTATAGTCGGTTACTTATCGTTCTAAAATGACTTTGGTGTGCCAAACTTGTTTAGCTGTTGTAACCTGAAGAATATAAACGCCGTTGGATAGCCCCCGCAAATCGATGGGTTGGCTCAGGTCTTGCTTGTCTTTGGTGAAGTAAGATTTGCCGTCAAGTCCCGTAACAGTGATAGTCCCCGTTGCTTCGAATGGCGTTTCTGGCAAAACAAGCTGTACCCAACCTGAGGTCGGGTTGGGATAAACCGTGATGACTTCTTTGCGTTGTGTTGCGGGTTGTTCTACCGAAAAGGTATAATCGAATTCAACACCTTTAAAAAACTGAACACCACCTGATAAATTTCCTTGTACAATCTCGGGGTAGTCGTCGTTATTCAATTCAGCAACAGCTACATAGTTATAATGTCCGCTTTGCAAGAAGCGATCAACTTCATAAAATCTTGGCACCATGTCTAGCCGGAAATTGGGCCGCATGTTGGTGGCTTGCTTGAAGGGCATTTCACAACCTTTGGCAAGGAGAGTGTTAAAATTGGTGATATCGCCATACCCATGAGCAGGGAAACCTGCGTCGTGCATATTTACGTGGATGTCGTTTCCAGGAAGATTGCGTTCGAAACAAATTTCCACCAAAATATTATCAATTTCATTCCACTGAAAGGGCTGCTGGAAAGGGATTCTATTCCAACCTTGTGTAACGGTTAACGGTGTATGATTGACTTGCTGAAAACCGGAATTGTCAAAATCCGTTACACTGTTGGCACTCGTGTGTTTCATGGATAGGGTAACACCATTGGTAATGGTCGGATTTCCTATGGTGGTTACTTGAAAAGAAATGGCGTCGATAATGCCATAAATAAACCCTTCCTGGTGCAGTTCACTGGCCCTTATGATAAATTGGTTTCGGCCGGTGCGGCGTGTGGTCCCAAAGGGGGTGAGTTCGTGATTGGTGCTTGGTGTGTTCCCCTGCGCCCACTCACCGATAATGGCAGCGGGGGCATCAATAACTCGTTGTATACTGTCGTAATGATAAATGCCATTACTGTGGGAACCAACAAATAAGTGCAGTCGGTCGTCGTAATAAAACATTACCGGATTGGAGGCGCCAATATTGAGCCGTGAGCGCGTGTCGACGCCGCCAAATCTGTTGGTTACCAAATTGAATGCTAGTGGGTTTTGTGAAACTTGTCGGTAGTAGCTAATGGTTCCCGATTGATTGCCAATCAGCAAATCCAAAGTGCTATCGCCAGATACGTCGAACAAATAGGGAGCTGCAAAATGGCCGACATCAATGCCGTTTAAGTTACTAATCAGCACTTGATAAACAGGTGTGCTTACCGTTCCTGTGTTTTGTAATACGTCTAGTGTGCCATCTTCTTTCCCCACCACAACTTCTAATTTACCGTCACCCGTTAAATCACCAAAGGTCATCATGGGGAGTTTGCCGAGATTCAATTGACTCAAACTACCAAAGTCTTTGGTGATGAGTGTGAAAAGGGGGTCTTCAACAGTGCCGACATTTTTATAAAAGTGGTATTGCGTTTCTTCGCTATTTCCAACCACACGTTCGCTGTAGTTGGTGACAATTAAGTCAATCAAACCATCTTCATCTACATCAAAGAGGACAGGGTAGGTGCGTTCGCCCATTTTAATCATGTCGCGTTGCAAAAAAGCCGTGTCTTGACGTTGAAACAGCGGGGACGTGTTGCTGCCAACATTCTTGTAAAATTGCACGTTGTTGGTGTTGCGACTTTGCCAAATACTAGGTGTGGTAAAGGTGCCAATACCGAGGTCTTTGACACCATCAAAGTCCAAATCTAAATACGAGGCAGCTGGAAAGGTGTCTAAGGTTATGGACAAATCGTAACTTGGAAACGTGTTGTCTAATGATGTAATGTGCGCATTTTGCTGGGTTCCCGTATTGAATAGCGCTTTGATGTTTATGTTATCGATGTCTGTGAGCAACAGGTCTTTAAGGCCGTTGTTGGTCAGGTCTAATACACACATAGCGGCTCCAGCATGTTGGGTTTTGTTACTGCCAATAGGTGTTGTTTTGTTGTTCAAACAATGATCTAAGATAATGGTAGAACTCAAAAAATCCTCGATGAACTCTCCCCAACAATCGTTTACTTCTGCAAAATCTAACTCACAAGCAGTTAAACCTTTGTGCATTTGAACAAAAGAACCAAATGGTCCAAAGGTCAATATATCGATAATGCCATCTCCATCTACATCTTCAATGATGGGTAAATCTGTGGAGGGGACTGTCAAAGACTGTTTCACAGTAGGTCCAACTAGTAGTTGCGTTTTTAAGTCAAATTCATTACCCAACGCCCATTCAAATGAAAGGTTGCCATTTTGAGAGGTATTTCTATAAACGCCAATGCCATTGCCACCTTGAGTAAACAAATCCTTTTTGCCGTCGCAATCGTAATCTTGGAAAATGATAAAGCCGCGAACCTCTGGAAATTTCCGCGCGTAGTTTTGGTCATATACCCAAGTGAAACTATTGCCATGCGGTGTCCGAATGTATGTCAATGGGCGATTGCCAAATTTATCGAGTACAACCAAATCCTCCAATCCATCGTCATTGAGGTCTACGGATGAAAACTGAGCAGCGATCAATCCGCCTGCCCATGGGTTTTTTAGAGTGTCTCCATTTACCACCACAGGATAGTCCCCATAAAACTCAAATTCAAAACGGGTTTGTCCATTCGTGATTTGCACAAATAGGAAAAAGAGGAGCGCTAGTACACTGTGGGTTTTCTTCATGACAAACTATAAAAATCGTGCTTTTAGTGCTGTAGTAGGCAGCATACATTGGTCTTTTTTGCCAAACCATCGATATCTGTTTTTGGCAATCCACCGATAAACGGGATCTCGCAAAAAAGCGGGTAATATTATGAAAGCATAAGACAGATTGATAGGGAATCGCAGTTGTTTGGCAATGCGCAAAATGGCTGTAGACTCCTTATATAGTGTGCCATTTTCGAGCAATAGCACGGAACTCAGTGTTTTTTGTTCTTCTTGAATGGCTGTATCTGCTTGTTCATCGTCTAGCTGTTGTAAGGGGGCGAAGCGAAAAACACCTTTTTTGTCAAACCTAATAATGAACTGTACAGCGCCATTGCACAAGTTACAAACGCCATCAAATAAAACTACCGGATTCTTCCGTGATTGCTCTCTTACGTTCATCTTTACTGTTTGATGATTTTGGAATAATACATCTGTTCCCCTACAATACAGTGTAAAATGTAGACCCCATTAGCCAGCTGTTGTATGTCTATGGTGGGAGTCTCGGCGTACCATTGTGTTCGAATGACTTCGCGGCCTTGCAGGTCAAATAAAACAACAGTGGCTTCCATAGTGTTCGTGACTTCCAACGCCAGCGTCAGCAACCCGTTATTGGGGTTGGGGTATGCTTTTAATCCCGTTGGTTGTACTTCAAAATCTTCGGTGGAAATGGAACTGTAGTCAAAGGCAATACCTCGGTAGAAATGCAAACCGCCGGAGCCATTCCCCACAATGACTTCGGGAAAAGTATCACCAGTCAATTCGCCAACTGCCACATAATTATAGATGCCATCCCCCAAAAACGCATCCACTAGACGTAGGGAGGGTATAACCTCGAGCATTATTTTGGGTAAAAAGGTGGAGTTGCCTTTGTATGGCATTTCGCAGCCTTTTGCCAATAAAGTATTGAAGTTGGTGATGTCGCCAAAACCTGTTGCCGCGTAGTTTTTTACTTCCCCGGTTACCAACAGGTCGGGCCCCAGAATATTGCGCTCAAAACAAACTTCAATCAATAAATTATCTACGCCATTCCACAAAAACTCATTGGGCAAGTTGATTTTATTCCATCCTGGTTCAAGCGTTACACGGGCATTCACAACGTTTGTCCAATCATTGTCATCGAAGCCATTTACACTATTGGCATTCGTGTGTTTCATGGCAATGCGAAGATTGTTCTGAAAAGTAAATGCATCTGGATTTCCTGAAACCTGGAAACTGATGGCGGAAAATTTACCGTATTCTAATCCGCTTGCTATTAGGTCGCTAGCGCGATACAAGTATTGATTCCTTCCGGTTCTTTTGCTAGTACCAAACGGTGTGATTTCAAAATCAGGGGCCACTGCGTTGCCATTGGCCAAAGTGCCACTTATGACGGCCGGTTTATTTACGATATATTGCAAACTATCATAATGATACACACCAAGGCCATGTGAACCAACAAAAAGGGAGGGCTTTCCATTGTGTTCCACAACTACGGGATTACTCGCTCCAATCTGCACGGAACTTAGCATATTCACACCACCGAACCGCTCTGTTACGAGATTAAATTGTAGCTGTCCTGATGAAGCTCTCTCGTAGTAATGGACCGTTCCCCGCACATTGCCAACAAGAAGATCTAGGGCGCCATTGCCACTTAAGTCGTACAAGAACGGTGTCGCCTTGCCTCCAGGGACTTGTATGTTGTTGAGGTTGGGAGTCGTGAGTGTGAATTGAGGATTATTTGTAGTGCCAGTATTGGTGAAGAAGTGGATATTGCCTGCTTCATCACCTAAAATCATATCTGGTCGTCCGTTGCCGTTTATATCCCCAAATGTCGGGGCGGGCATGTAGCCAATTTGATATTGAGGAATATTGGCTAAATTGTCGTTGACCAATTCAAATGCTGGTTCGGTTGCAGTCCCCACATTTTTGAAAAAGTACAACCGCGAATCGTATACCCCGGCGGATTGATATTTCCCGTAACTACTCACAATTAAATCCTGAAGACCATCTCCGTCCAAATCGTAAAGTACGGGATACGACTCTCGACCCAAATCTATAATCTCTTTGTGCCAGCTTGTACTGTCTTGAAATTCAAAATTGGGGAGCGTATTGGTGCCTTTATTTTTATAAAACCATACATTGTCGGTGTTGTTGTGGCCAAATAAGTTGGGCGTTACAATAAGGTCATTTACCCCATCAAAATCCAAATCGGTGTAAAAAGATGCTGGAAAAATATTGAGATGAACGGGGAAATCATAAACGGGGAATACCGCGTCTTTCGATGTCATGTGTGCCGAGTCTAATGTGCCGCCGTTAAACAAGGCAGTGATGTTTTTCTGGTCAATATCTGCAATGAGTAAATCGGGTAGGCCATTGTCAGTCAAATCCAACGTCAACATGGCAGAACCGGCGTGCTCGGTTTTTCGAATGCTGTCGAGCTGGTGCTTGGTGAATTCAGGAAAGTCAGCGGGACTCAGACTTCTTTTATTAGAGGTGCTGCAACTATTGAGGTAAATAGAGCCATCAAATAGGCCTTCGGTAAAATTGCCCCAGCAATCATCTACCTCCTCAAACTGCAAACCACAGGGCTGCATGCCTTTGTGCATTCCTACAGCAATGCCACTTACACTAAAGGTGAGAATGTCGACAATTCCATCGCCATTGACATCTGCAATCACAGGGTTATCGGAATTGGGAACAAATAAATTATTGATAAACGTTTGACCAAGGTAACGCGTTTGCAGGTTGCCTGAAATAGCAGGGGAGAATGAAGGCGTATTGCCTGTTGTCGTATTGGTGAAAACCAAAACGCCCGCATCATTTTGGGTGAACATATCTTTTTTGCCGTCGCAGTTGTAGTCGACAAAGGCAATAAAATATTTTGCCGCCGGAAAGTGAGCGATGTATTCAGGGGCATATTCCCAAGTAGGCGTACCATTTTGTGTGGCTCGCAAAAAAGGTAGGATGCGATTGCCATATTTATCGAATATAATTAGGTCGGCGATACCGTTGTTGTTGAGGTCGAATTGGTGAAACTGCCCTTGATATAACCCACCAGACCAAGGATTTTTTAACGTGTCATTATCTATGATAACATTGTAATTTCCGTAGTATTCAAAATCAAATCTACTTTGTGCAGATAGTGATAATGATATACATAACAAAGCGATGTATGAAAAGAGAAAATGTTTTTTCATGTGAAAATAATTGGATTACAAATGTAGCAAAAAAAGACGACAAGAATAAATTTGAAACTTATTTTTCTGTGGTTTGGTAATATTGATTGAAAGTATATCTTTGCCCGTTATTTAAAAAACCGATTTCAAAACCTGTAAAATGCAGAACAAAGGTATCATTAGGTTCTTTGCAATAGTCTTTGCAATAGCGTGTTTGTATCAATTGTCCTTCACATTTGTGACGAACCGCATCGAGAAAAAAGCTGAAAAATTTGGCAATGGTGACCCCGTAAAAACACAAGCCTACTTGGATTCCATGGGAACTCAAGTCGTTTATAACTTGGGTTTTGTGGAGTTTACATACAACCAAGTTAAAGAGAAAGAAATCAACCTAGGTCTCGACTTGAGAGGTGGGATGAATGTCATTCTTGAGGTTTCAGTTAGAGATATTATTAAAGGTGTGTCGAATAGTCCAGACGAGCCCATCATCTTGGAAGCATTGGCGAAAGCCGACGCTGCTGCGGGACAAGGCAACTATTTAGATCAATTCTTCAAAGAATTAGACGCCTTAAACGGGCAACAAGGCAATCAACCTTATTCGTCACCCACTCTTTTTGGTAGCAAAGAATTCATTGACAAACTCGGTTTTAATGCCAGCGACGAGGATTTCAAAGATGAAATCCGCAATCAAGTCAATGGCGCGGTAGATAACGTATTTACTGTACTTCGCGCTCGTATCGACCAGTTTGGTGTGGTACAGCCCAATATTCAACGTTTGGAAAATAGCGGCAGAATTTTGGTAGAGTTGCCCGGAGTTAAAGACCCTGCACGTGTACAGAGCTTGTTGCAAAGTACCGCGCAACTGGAGTTCTGGAGAATGTACGAAGGTGCAGAGTTTGTTAATTACTTGGAACGTGCCAATGAAAAACTGCGCACCATTGTACCCAAGCCGGCGAAATCTGCTGAAGATAAAGCTACCGATGCAAAAGACATCGAAACCATTACTGAGATTGCCGATAATATGGAATTTCCATCCGCAATCGACGACACGCCTACTGCGGAAGATGGCGATATTGAAATTACCTCTATTGAAGAGGGAGATAGCTTGACTACCCCAGAGACAGAAATTGCTGCAGAAGACCAATTCAACCCATTGTTTGAATTACTAGTCCCCAACATCGATTTTGAAACTGGTCAAGTTCGCCCCGGCCCCATCGTTGGGTTTGCAGCTGTAAAAGACACAGGCACAATTAGCCGTTATTTGAATTTGCCTCAAGTGCGCAGTAGCTTGCCTGCAAACTATCGTTACGTGAAATTCTTGTGGTCTCGTCCAGAGAAGGGAGAAGAAGTTGCTTATTTGTTGGCCATTCGTGGCAACAGAGACAATACCCCAGACTTAGATGGTGGTGTAGTGGTTGATGCCAAACAAGACTTTGACCAGAGAAATCGCGCTGTAGTTTCTATGGTGATGAACGGAGTGGGTGCGCAAAAATGGCAAGCACTTACAAAAGAAGCGTCGCAACAAGAGCCCAAGCGCAGTGTCGCTGTGGTGTTAGATAACATTGTTTATTCTTTCCCAACAGTACAATCTGAAATTGCCGGTGGACGAACAGAAATTTCCGGTAACTTTACCGTTGACGAGGCAAAAGACCTTGCTAACATCCTCAAAGCAGGTAAACTTCCCGCACCAGCACGCATTATCCAATCGGATGTTGTAGGGCCATCTTTGGGTCAAGAAGCCATTAACGCCTCTTTGCTGTCATTCGCCATTGCATTGATTATAGTGATGTTGTACATGATTGCTTTCTATGGCAATGGTGGTAGTGCAGCGGTAGTTTCCTTATTGTCAAACATGTTCTTCTTGTTTGGTATTTTGGCTTCTATTGGCGCGGTGTTGACCTTGCCCGGTATGGCAGGTATCGTATTGACAATTGGTATGGCTGTAGATGCGAATGTGTTGATATTTGAGCGTATCCGCGAAGAATTGCGTTCAGGTAAGGGCTTGAGCAAGGCTATTGAAGATGGTTACAATAACTCGTATTCATCTATCATCGATGCCAACGTAACAACGTTGCTTACAGGTATCATCCTTTACGTTTTTGGAACAGGGCCTATCCGCGGTTTCGCAACCACGTTGATTATTGGTATTATTTCTTCCTTGTTCTGCGCCATCTTTATCACACGCATCATTTTCGAAGCACGCTTGATGAAGAAAAAAGCCGTCACTTTCGCTGCCAGTTGGTCCAAAGACTTTATGGCCAATACCAGCTTCGACTTCTTAACCGGCCGCAAGAAAACCTACATTATTTCTGGTGTGTTGGTGTTGTTGAGTTTGGTTTCATTGTTCACCAAAGGCCTCAACCTCGGTGTTGATTTTGTGGGGGGACGCTCGTATCAAGTGCGTTTCGATCAATCAGTGAATACTTCCGAGTTGCAATTGAAATTGGGCGAGTTTTTTAGCGAAGAGGGCGATGGTAATTACCTGCCAGAAGTGAAAACCCTTGGTGCTGATAACCAAGTTATCATCACAACAAAATATAAAATTGATGAAACGGGTGTGGTAGTAGAAGAGGAAATTAGAAACATCATTTTTGAAGCTAGTCAAGCATTCTATGCTGCCGGCATTACAAAAGACGCTTTCTTCGACGACGACAATGAGGAAGGAGTTGGTTTGAAATCTAGCCGTCAAGTTGGTCCAGCTATTGCGTCAGACATCAAACGCGGTGCAATATTGGCCATTATCTTCTCACTTGCCGTTATCTTCTTGTACATGCTCTTCCGCTTTAGAAAATTGCAGTTTGGCGTTGGTGCCGTCGCCGCACTTTTCCACGATGTGGTTATTGTACTGGGTGCGTTTTCGTTCTTTAGTGGTATTTTACCTTTCAATATGGAAGCCGACCAAGCACTGATCGCGGCTATCCTTACTGTTATCGGTTATTCGTTGAACGATACCGTAATTGTATTCGACCGCATTCGCGAGTACAACTCACATTACCACACCAAACGCCCGATGCTTGAAATCATCAATGGCGCTTTGAATGGAACATTGAGCAGAACCTTCAACACGTCTATCACAACATTCTTTGTGTTGTTGGTTATTTTTGTCTTCGGAGGTGAAGTTATCCGCGGCTTTATGTTTGCCATTCTATTGGGTGTTGTCGTAGGTACGTACTCATCACTTTTTGTGGCTACTCCTGTAATGTTTGATGCTTTAGGCAAAGAAAAAGACATGGAAGCTTAGGCCATTACAAAACAATCGTTTTCGAAAAGCCACCTGTTTAGGTGGCTTTTTTGTTTGTGACTATTTTTCTTTTCAACGGGAGGATTATAGACCTCGCAAGACATCATATATCTTTGTACTTTCGCAACTCGAAATTCTTTTTCCACATGGCTACATCCTTGTTGTTTTTTAATATTGGCGGCGGCGAGTTATTTTTTACCGTTCTCATCATCATTATGTTTTTTGGCGCAAATAAAATCCCAGAAATTGCTCGAGGAATTGGTAAAGGCATCTATTACATGCGCAATGCTACAGACGAAATTAAAAAGGGAATAACCGATTCAGGTAGTGCTAAAGAATTTGAGGATTTAAAAGAAACAGTTCAAAAAGGTAAGGAAGAGATTGAAGAAATTACTGGAGCTGTAAAACGCAATATCAAATTATAGGTTTGGAATATCTTCTGGTAGTAGGAGGGTTATTGCTGTTGCTTTTAGGTGGCGACCTCCTGGTAAAATCTTCCGTAGCACTTGCCGTTCGATTAAAGGTTTCTACTTTGGTTATCGGGTTAACGGTAGTGTCTTTTGCTACTTCGGCGCCAGAGTTGTTGGTATCGGTTGAGGCGGCGCTTCAAGGTCTTCCAGAGATAGCCTTGGGAAATGTCATTGGGTCCAATATTGCCAACATCGGTTTGATTTTGGGTGCCACGGCCTTGTTTTTTAAAATGCCCGTACCCGAAGTCAGTTTTAGGAAAGATTGGGTTATTTTATCGTCATTTTCCATTTTGATGGTATTTTGTTTGGCTAATGGGGTGCTCTCTTTTTGGGAAGGGGTGCTCTTTGTGGTGCTGTTAGCGGGGTACAATTACATCAAAATAAAAGCATCGCGCAAAGAGAACAAGCTCTTAGAAGCTATTGACGATATCGAAAAGGTAATTACCGAGAAAATGCCTTGGTGGAAAATCATTGTGTTGTTGGTTGCAGGTGGTATCGCCTTGCGGTTTGGTGCCAAATTTTTGATTGATGGCGCTGTACCTATTGCGCAGTCGTTTGGAATTTCTGAAAGAGTCATTTCCCTCTCTTTAATTTCAATTGGCACCTCTGTGCCGGAGTTGGCCGCTTCGCTTGTGGCGGCTTTTAAGAAGGAGAATGATATTTCTTTGGGAAATATATTGGGGTCCAATATTTTTAACATTCTTGCGGTTTTGGGTTTTACGGCCATTTTGAAACCCATACCTGTTGCTGATATTTCCACGCTGTACTTCGATGGAACCTGGATGCTCGGCTTTACATTTGTGCTTTTTCCTATGGCCATTTTTTTTAAGCGCGGTGAAATATCCCGGGCGGAAGGCGCTGTTTTGCTGTTCGCCTATGCCATTTACATTGGTTTGCTGTTCCTTTGATTTGTAACAAACCTACTTTTTGTTTGACAAGTACACTTGCAGCCTTTTATTTTTTCTGTACTAGACTTAACGCTTTTCTCACTGATTTTAGAAGTTTCATTGGCTTCGCTGGATTACCAGGGATGAAATTTAGTTCATTGGCCATGAATTTCTATTTTTTGAGTGTAGGGGTGTTTTTCCAGAGGGGTGTTTGATTGAAAGATTAATAGATTTTTGGTCGTGTGTGAAAATTTTGGGGGTGTATTAGAAAAAATATATATTTTTTTTGGCGTTACCCACTTCTTTGTATATTTGCGGCCTACAAAATCTATAATCTATGGCTACAATACGCTTCCATGCCTTGAAAGAGGTCCTCAGCCGCAAACCGGTTGAATTCAAAAATCCTTATTCTAAATCTTCTGATTATTACAGCAGCAATGTGTTCAATTTGAAAATCATGCGTGAATACATGACGCCTGATGCTTATAAAGTTGTTGTTGCGGCTATTGAAACGGGAAAGAAAATAGACCGTAATATGGCAGACAGCATAGCTGCATCGATGAAGGCTTGGGCATCATCTCGTGGAGTAACACATTACACGCATTGGTTTCAACCCTTAACAGGTTCTACAGCGGAGAAACACGATGCGTTTTTTGAGCCTACTATGGACGGACAGGCCATTGAACGTTTTGATGGTGGCCAATTGGTACAGCAAGAGCCTGATGCTTCGAGTTTCCCCAACGGCGGCATCCGCAATACGTTTGAAGCTCGCGGCTATACCGCATGGGACCCTACTTCCCCTGCATTTATTATGGGGTCAACACTTTGTATACCTACAGTTTTCGTATCCTATACCGGTGAAGCACTAGATAACAAAACGCCATTATTACGCGCGCTACAAGCCATCGACGAAGCTGCTACAGAAGTATGTCGCTATTTTGATAAGCGTGTGAATAAAGTTGTAGCAACATTAGGTTGGGAACAAGAATACTTTCTTGTGGATACCGCCATGTACAATGCACGTCCGGATTTGGTACTCAGTGGCCGCACCCTATTAGGTCAAGCGCCTGCCAAAGGACAACAATTAGACGATCATTATTTTGGTTCGATTCCCGAGCGCGTGATGTCCTTTATGCGTGAGTTAGAATTTGAATCGCATAAATTGGGAATTCCTGTAAAAACCCGTCACAACGAGGTGGCTCCAGGGCAGTTTGAGTTGGCACCCATATTTGAAGAAACAAACGTTGCTGTTGATCACAACTCCTTGTTAATGGATTTGTTGGAGAAAATTGCACGTCGGCACAACATGCGCGTGTTGTTGCACGAGAAGCCTTTTGCCAATGTAAACGGTAGTGGCAAACACAATAACTGGTCTTTGGCTACGGATACAGGCGTGAATTTGTTGAGCCCTGGTAAAACACCAAAGAGCAATTTACAGTTTTTGACCTTCTTCGTGAATACCATTAAAGCAGTAAAAGAGCACGATAATTTGTTGCGAGCGGCTATTGCGAGCGCAGGAAACGATCACCGATTGGGAGCCAATGAAGCACCACCGGCAATTATCTCTGTGTTTATCGGCTCGCAGTTGACAGAAGTATTAGAGGAGTTGTCCAAATTGGAGTCAGGAAAATTGAGTCCAGAGAAGAAAACCGACCTCAAATTGAACGTTGTTGGGAAAATTCCAGAGATTCTACTCGACAATACCGACAGAAACAGAACATCTCCATTTGCATTTACAGGAAACAAATTTGAGTTCCGTGCCGTGGGGTCAAGCGCCAATTGTGCTAGCCCGATGACGATTCTCAATACCATTATGGCCAAGCAATTGCGCTTGTTCAAGGCAGAGGTAGATCAGTTGATAGCGGACGGCATGAAAAAGGACGATGCCATATTTAATGTTTTGAAAACTTATATCAACGATTCCAAAGCCATCCTTTTTGAGGGCGACGGATACTCAGAAGATTGGGTGGTTGAAGCAGCAAAGCGCGGATTAGAAAACGTTAAAACCACGCCACAAGCATTGGATTTTTATGTATCCGATAAAGCAGTGGCCTTGTTCCAAGAGCTTGAAATCATGTCGAGTGTGGAAGTTCACGCACGCCACGAAATCATGTTGGAAGAATACTTCAAGAAAATTCAAATTGAATCGCGTGTATTGGGTGATATTGCCGGAAACCACATTGTGCCAACAGCCATTCGCTATCAAAATTTATTGATTGAAAACGTTCAGCGCTTAAAAGATATTCTCGAGGGAGAGGTGTTCAACAAAGTTGCCAAAGAGCAACTCGATATGATTACCGAAATCAGCGAGCGCGTTTCGACCATTATTTCTGAAAAAGAAAGCATGATTGACGCTAGACGCAGGATTAATAAATATGAAGATACACGAGAAAAAGCGATCGCTTATTGCGACGAAGTTCGTCCTTACATGGATAGAATTCGCTATCAGGTGGACAAATTAGAGCTATTAATAGATGACGAACTTTGGCCTTTGCCAAAATATCGCGAGATGTTGTTCGTTAAATAGCTTGAATTACAAATTGTTGAAAAAACCCGAGTCATTTTTTGATTCGGGTTTTTTGATTCCGATTTATTATTTACTTTAGCACATTCCATGTTGTTCAACTATCAACACTGATATGAAGTACACAAAACTCCTATTTACCCTCTCTACAACTTTAATGTTGGGACTTACTGTTGTTGCCCAGAAAGACACTACCACAACAGAAGACGATAAACCGAAAAAGGCAAAAGAAATAACGCGTGCATACGATTATTTTGAGGCCAAGGAATTCTACTTTGCGGCAGAAGCTTTTAAGAAGGCGTCCTCGAAGGCGAAAAACCGTTCCGAAAGGGCGGAAATCACCTTTAATCTTGCCGAGTGTTACCGTCACATGGGCGACTTAAAAGCTGCTGAATCGCAGTACAAAAGAGCCTTTAAAATGGACAACAAGCCCAAGGCGTTGCTCATGCAGGCTGAAATGCTTAAGGCTCAAGGCGAATATGAAGATGCGATTGTCGAGTTTCAAAATTATAAGAAACTCATACCCGATGACCCTCGTGCTGACGCTGGAATAGAGTCTTCAAAAAAATCTATCGAGTGGATTCAGAATCCGACGCGCTACCAACTGACCAATATGAAAGATTGGAACAGCCGCGAATCTGATTTTGCACCCGCTTACGGCGGTCGCCCCAACACCTTTACAGAAGTGTACTTCACCTCTACCAGAGAAGGCTCTGCCGGAAAAAAAGAAGACGGATGGACAGGACAAAGTTTCTCCGATATCTATGTGACAGAAGCCGAGCGGATGAAGAAAAAGAAGCGCTCGAGAAGAGGGGCTACCCCAGGTATCGAAGCGGAGCAAATGAATTGGTCTACACCTGTACCAGCAAGTGAAGTAATCAACACCACTGCCCACGAAGGTGCTTTGTGCTTTGATAGACGGAAAAAAACCATGTACTTCACGCGGTGTATCAAAGAAAAAAATCAGAAAATTGGTTGTCAAATCTATGTGGCGGACAAACGTGGAAACGATTGGGCTGATCCTGAAATGGTGGTGCTCGCTCCCGATACGATGTCTTCTGTAGGACACCCATCGCTATCACCGGATGATAAATTTTTATACTTTTCATCAGATATGGAAGGTACAAAAGGTGGTAAAGACCTTTGGGTAACCACTTACAACAGACGTGAGAAAAAATGGGAAAAGGCCACCAACCTAGGCTCGAAAATCAATACGAAAGGCAATGAGATGTATCCGTTTATCCACGACGATGGGTATTTGTACTTCTCATCAGACGGCCTGCCCGGTATGGGTGGTTTGGATGTATTCCGCGTAGCTATAGATGAAGAAACCGGTTTGCCAAAAGGTGACCCCGAAAACCTTCAACACCCAATCAATACTAGTTTTGATGATTTTAGTATCATCTTTGAAGATGGCGACAGTGAAAGAGGTTATATGGCCTCTAATCGTCCTGGCGGAAGAGGTGGTGATGATTTATATGCCGTTTATTTGGTGCCTTTGAAGTTTCAAATCGATGGTACCATCGTAAGTGCTAAAGATGGTAAGCCCGTTTCTTTCGCATCGGTTCGCCTCGATGGTACTGACGGTACTTCTGTTGTGGTTTCTACGGATAAAGATGGTTACTTTGTGTTTGATAAAGAAAACCTTTCTGGTGATGCGAACTACAAATTGAACTTTGAAAAACAAAAATTCTTGAACAACACGGCGGATGTTACTACAGTTGGCGTAGCGTTTAGTGCGTTTGAATATGTTCCTTCTGAGAATATCTACCTCAATAACATCAATCTTCGCATGAAGTTGGAGCCGATTGAGGAGCCGATTGTATTGCCGAACGTGTTCTTTGACTTGGCAAGTGCCGAATTGAGAGACGAAAGTAAGCAGGCTTTAGATTCAGTTTATGCGATTCTTACAAACAACCCCACTATCGTTATCGAATTGCGCTCGCATACGGATTACCGCGATACGGATGCTAGAAATGATAAACTCTCTCAAGACAGAGCGCAATCTGGCGTAAATTATCTAATCGAAAAAGGCATTCCTAAAGACCGGTTGATAGCCGTGGGTAGAGGAGAGCGTGAGCCCTTTAAAATCCCAGAGAACTACGAAGGATTAGGTAAGGAATTGTTCAAAGCGGGTACAGTCTTGACAGAAAGCTTTATCAAATCACAATCTGCCGATAAACAAGAAATTGCCAACCAAATCAACCGTCGTACTGACTTTAAAGTATTGCGCGATGATTATGTACCAGAGGGTGGTTTCCCCGCTGACGACGCCAATGAAGACGGAACACCTGTAGCGAAGAAAGGTGGAAAGGGTGAGGTATACGTGGTGGAACGCGGCGATAACTTGGGTAAAATTGCCAAGAAATTCGATATCAACTTGAAAGATTTGAAAGAATTGAACGGTGGCTTGGTAGGCGTGCGCGTGGTACCTGGTATGACACTTAAAGTAACTGCCGAGGGTGATTACAAAGAGTTTGATGCCAACCACTATCAAGTGCAACGCGGTGATAACCTCGGTAAAATTGCCAAAGAAGTGGGCTTGAAGAAAAGCGAGCTCAGCGATTTGAACGAAGGAATTACAGACCGAGATGTGCAACCGGGTATGTATTTACGCATCAAATAAGTTTCTGAAAACTCATAAAAAAGCGTCCTGTATTCACAGGGCGCTTTTTGTATTTTTGCGCCTATGGAAAAAACAGGTAGATACGCCGGACGTGGCGTTTCCTCTTCTAAAGAAGATGTTCATAATGCAATCAAGAATGTGGATAAAGGATTGTTCCCCAAAGCATTCTGCAAAGTTATCCCAGATTACCTCACCAACGATGAGGACTATTGTTTAATCATGCATGCCGACGGTGCAGGCACGAAAAGTTCGCTCGCTTACGTCTATTGGAAAGAAACTGGCGACCTGTCTGTTTGGAAGGGCATTGCGCAAGACGCTTTGGTCATGAATATTGATGACTTACTTTGCGTAGGCGCTACAGGCCCTATTTTGCTGTCTTCAACAATTGGCAGGAACAAAAACCTGATCCCGGGAGAAGTCATTGCCAGTATCATTGCTGGCAACGAAGCTTTGATTGCTGATTTTCTTGAGCAAGGTGTAGAAATCATTAGCACAGGTGGCGAAACCGCCGATGTTGGCGATTTGGTTCGTACCATTATTGTGGATTCTACTGTCATTGCTCGCATGCGCAGAGCAGATGTGATTTCTAATAATACCATAAAACCTGGGGATGTTATTGTGGGATTGGCTAGCTTTGGACAAGCACATTATGAAACAGAATATAACGGTGGTATGGGCAGCAATGGCCTGACAAGCGCACGTCACGATGTCTTTTCAAAGCTCATCGCTGAAAAATACCCCGAAAGTTTTGACCCTAATATGCCGAAGGATTTGGCCTATTCGGGCTCAGTTAGCCTGACAGAAGAAGTGCCAGGTACCCAGCGTACAGCGGGGCAATTGGTGCTTTCACCAACCCGCTCCTATGCGCCCATCATAAAAGAAGTGTTGGCCAACCATCGCGCGCAAGTAACCGGAATGGTGCATTGCTCAGGAGGTGGACAAACCAAAGTCTTGCATTTTGTGGATCAGGTACACATCATTAAAGATAACCTGTTTGCTACGCCACCTCTTTTTCAACTCATTCAAAAAGAAAGTAAAACAGATTGGCGCGAGATGTATGAGGTATTCAATATGGGACACCGTATGGAAATCTATTGCGAACCTGAGGCTGCTGCCGATATTATCGCCATTGCCCAACGGTTTGGGGTGGATGCACAAGTAGTAGGCCGCGTTGCACCTGCTGAAAAAGCACAGCTGACCATCACATCAGAACACGGTGAGTTTTCTTACCCCAATGCCTAATCATTACAAAATATGTTAGATAAATTAAACGCCCTCAAACAGCGATACGATGAGGTTTGTGACCTCATTATGCAACCGGAGGTCATTGCCGACAGTGGTCGCTATATCAAACTCAATCGGGAGTACAAGAACTTGAGCGACTTTGTGAAGGCTAGAGAGACTTTTATAACGTTGACGAACAATATCGCAGAAGCCAAGGACATTCTCAAAAACAGCAAAGACGCTGAAATGAAAGAGATGGCTAAAATGGAATTGGAAGAAGCGGAGCCCGCTCTTGCCGCATTAGAAGAAGAAATTCGAATCATGCTGATTCCCAAAGATCCTGAGGATGATAAAAATGCCATTGTTGAAATTCGTGCCGGAACGGGTGGGGATGAGGCGAGTATTTTTGCAGGGGACTTATTTCGAATGTACACCCGTTTTTGTGAACGCAACGGTTGGAAAGTGGAATTACTCGACGAAAGTGAAGGTACGAGTGGCGGATACAAAGAAGTTGTTTTTAAGGTAAATCAAGACGGAGCTTACGGGATTTTGAAGTTCGAATCGGGAGTGCACCGCGTACAGCGCGTGCCCGCTACGGAAACTCAAGGACGTGTGCACACCTCTGCGGCATCTGTTGCAGTGCTACCAGAAGCTGAGGAAGTTGATGTATACCTAAACCCCGCAGACGTAGACTTACAAACCGCACGCTCAAGTGGGGCAGGGGGGCAAAACGTTAATAAGGTCGAAACCAAAGTCCAATTGACACACCGTCCTACCGGAATTGTAGTGGTGTGTCAGGTAGAACGAAGTCAGCACGCCAACCGCGAACGGGCTATGGACATCCTGCGAACCAAGCTGTTTGAACGCGAATACAACGCCAAAATGGAGGCCATTGCTTCCAAGCGGAAAACCATGGTGTCTACCGGTGACCGCTCGGCGAAGATCCGCACGTATAACTATCCACAAGGACGGGTCACCGATCACCGCATTGGACTGACGGCCTACAACCTTCCTGATGTAATGAATGGTGATATTCAAAAATTCCTCGACGAATTGCAAATGGCAGAAAATGCCGAGCGCATGAAAGAGGGAACAGATGTATAAGGCATGACAAAAGCACAACTAATAGCCCAAATACGAGAAAAGAAATCTTTCCTCTGCGTGGGCTTAGACCCGGATTTGGCGAAGCTTCCTCCGCATTTGCTAACGTTGGAAGATCCTATTTTTGAGTTTAATAAGCAAATCATTGACGCCACACATACTTTTGCTGTGGCGTACAAGCCCAACTTTGCGTTTTACGAAGCATTGGGGCTGTCCGGAATGCAAAGTTTGGCAAAAACACAGGAGTATCTCAAACAAAACTACCCCCAATTGTTTACCATAGCAGACGCCAAGCGGGGTGATATCGGCAACACCTCAACAGCGTATGCCAAAGGCATTTTGGGGTTGATGAATTTTGACAGCATTAC
>JAIULY010000010.1 GCA_022565875.1 Schleiferiaceae bacterium
ATGAATGAAATTGGAGTTGACCCCGGTATCGATCACTTATCAGCCATGAAACTGTTAGATGAAATCCGCAATGATGGTGGAGAAATCACCTTGTTCGAATCTTTTACCGGCGGCTTGTTATCTCGAGAAAGTGAAAAAGACAATCCTTGGAAATACAAATTCACCTGGAACCCCAGAAATGTAGTTCTCGCTGGTGCAGGCGGCGCCGTTAAGTTTATTCAAGAAGGCAAATACAAATACATTCCCTATCATCAAGTCTTTCGAAGAACGGAACTTATCGACCTTGGGGAATTTGGTCGGTTTGAGGGCTATTCCAACAGAGATTCTTTAAAATACCGAGAAGTATATGGGCTAAATGACATACCCACTATATATCGCGGTACTTTGCGCAGACCCGGATTTTGTCGCGCTTGGGATTTGTTTATCAAATTGGGCATGACGGATGACAGCTACACCATTTCCAACTCAGAACAACTCACGCACAGAGAGTTTGTCAATCTCTTTTTGGCTTATAATGCTACCGATAGTGTAGAATTGAAGTTTATGCATTATTTAAATATCCCACAAGACAGCGATGTGATGGAAAAAATGCATTGGTTAGAATTGTTTAGCGATGACCTCATTCCTCTAAAAAATGCTACACCCGCTCAAATTTTACAACACATATTGAACAAAAAGTGGGAATTATTGCCCAACGACCGAGACATGATTGCCATGTATCACAAAATTGGTTATCGCAAAGATGGGGCATTAAAAATGGTAACGAGTCATATGGTAACTGAGGGTCGCAATGCAGAACACACGGCGATGGCCCGTACTGTGGGTTTACCAGTGGCCATTGCCACAAGGCTTATTTTAGAAGGTAAAATCCATACACCAGGAGTACAACTCCCCATTTCACCAGAAATTTACAATCCGATGCTAACTGAATTAGCGAATCACGACATTCGTTTTGTAGAACAAGAGGTTCCGTATCAAGCCTATTAAAACCGCACACACGCAAGGGCGCCATAGCCAACGCCCTTGCTTATTTTGACATTCTCGAAAAAGGATGTGGACTTTGGGGACACTTTACCATAGGGTGGTAATCACCAGAAATTGGAGATACCTGAGACGTTCTAATTTGGTGCACCAATTCGATAGCCAGACGCACATCACTCAAGGCAAAACCCTTACCTTTCAAAATACTGGCATAGCTCAATGTGTGCAAATCTGTAAAACCATCAGAAAAGTCAAAGGCTTCGTTATTGATTTGCAGGGAACGATAAACAGTTTGTTGCGGTTTTGCTGGAGAATATTGCAAAACATTGGGGTCAATGCTCAAGAACCAACGCACGCGAGCCCGTTGCAACACCAAAAAACCCGCCGCTCTATCATGGCTGTGTTGATGGACTATGGATTGTTGTACAGGACCGAAAATCCATTGAAGCATATCGAAAAAATGGACGCCGATATTCGAAGCAACACCTCCAGATTTCTGCTCATCGCCTTTCCACGATGCGAAATACCAATTGCCTCTCGAGGTAAGATACGTCAAATCGATATCGAAGACCTCAGTTGATGCCGCACTTTCCACACGTTTTTTCAAGGCAATGATTTGTGGATGCAGTCGCAGTTGTAAAACATTGTATACGGCACCTTGCATTTCACTTTCAAGCTGTTGCAGTGCATCTAGGTTCCAAGGATTGAGGACAGTAGGCTTTTCACAAATAACATGCGCACCTGCTCGCAGTCCAAACCGAATGTGGGCGTCATGTAAGTAGTTGGGGGAACAGATACTTACATAATCGAGGTCGCTTTGCTGGTACCGCAATTTTTCAATGTGCCGATCAAAGCGCTCAAACTCCGTGAAAAAAGCGGTCGCTGGAAAAAACTGATCTAAGATACCCACACAGTCGTGCGGGTCATAAGCTGCGACCAATGTATTGGAGGTCTCTTTTATAGCCTTCATATGGCGCGGCGCGATGTAACCGGCAGCCCCAATGAGCGCAAAAGTTTTTGGTGCATTCATAACTGCAAAGAAACAGCAAAGAAAGCACTAGCGCAACGGCAATTGCCATTGAACTTCTTTGATGTCAAAATCAGCAGTTTCGCCGGACTCAAAAGCCATCACAATTCGCCCTGAGGAAGTTACGTCCCGAACTATTCCATTAGTCACCGAACCGTCTGGCAACATCACTGGTTTAGCAGCTGCTACGCCATAAAGTTGTTGCAAGTAATTTTTCTTGATAAAATCAAAGCGTTGCGCATGTATCCAATCCATACGCATCTCGAGTTCATCAATGCATTGAAGTGCCACATCGCGTGGCGCCAACTTATGCCCCGAACACAAGAAGATACTTGTAGCATGAGGCAACCCCGGAAAAGATGCTTGATTGACATTGATACCCACGCCAACAACAACATTTTGAATAGTTGCGCCAACGAGCTGATTTTCGATGAGAATACCGGCAATTTTATGGCCATTGCAATACAAATCATTAGGCCATTTTATAGTTGGCGAAAGGCCAAAATGCTTTAAGCACGCTTTTACAGCAAGTGCAACCGCCATACTTATAAAAAATTGTTGTTGAATGGGTAATGATTTCAGAAAAAAGCCAACAGATAAAAGCGCTGATTCGTCAGGTGTATCCTGCCAGCTTGTCCCCATTTGGCCTCTCCCCTGCGTTTGGCTTTGTGCTATAATGGCAGCTGGTTCGCGAGTTGTTCTTTTTTTCAACCAGCGCTTTAGGGCGGCATTCGTTGAGTCGATGGATTGTAGTGTCTTAATTTCCAATATCTAGCAAATTCAAGGTTGCGGAATTTTAGGCAAAAATAAAGGAATAATTGGCGCCCTTGTTGATTAGTGAAAAACCGTAACTTTGGACGCATTAAAATTTATACATGAGTAACGAAAAGAAATTCAACTACAGTCCCTTAGTAGACGCAGTAGTAGAGGGCATTGAAGATGTTAAAGGTCAAAACATTACATTAATAGATTTGCGCAAAATTGAGAATTCAGTTTGCGCTTTTTTTGTGATTTGTGAAGGTACATCCAACACACAAGTTTCTGCCATAAGCGACAGCATACGCAAAGTTGCCAAAGAAAAATTGCAAGAACGCCCTTGGCACGTCGAGGGTTTAGAAAACTCAGAATGGGTTTTAATGGATTATGTAGATGTAGTGGTACACATTTTCCAAAAAGAGAAACGTGAATACTATGACATCGAAAGTTTGTGGAGTGACGGCGACGTGACTTACATCACCACAGGGTAGTTATAGACAAGGCGTTGTGAGAAATAATGACGTTTGTGGCAACATCAGCCGCGAATTGTTGTTAAGTCAACATTGAAATAACAAAATGGAACAGAACAAACAGAACCAAGAGCAAAAAAAGCAGCTCAATAAGATTAAGGAGCAATTTGCTAAAAGCAACAACAACAAACCCAATGGTGGTGGAAACAATCCTAAAAAGTTTAACTTTTATTGGATTTATACGGCCATATTCATTGTATTTGTTGGACTTTCAATCGTAGGAAACTTTTCAA
Organism: Schleiferiaceae bacterium; assembly: GCA_022565875.1. Lineage (GTDB taxonomy): Bacteria > Bacteroidota > Bacteroidia > Flavobacteriales > Schleiferiaceae > JAIULY01. The sequence continues at coordinate 3,528 of JAIULY010000010.1, forward strand.
ATTCTGCACTGCGAACAGATTTCCGTCAGTTCGAAATGATGATGGAAGATGGCGATGTGGATCGCGTTAAAATCATCAACAATCGCGAAGTTCAAATTTACATTAAAAGCAGTCCCCTAGAAAGTAAGGAACGGTACAAGGATGTAAGAGAGCGCGGCATTGGCAGCATGGGTGGTGGCCCCCATTACCAATTTGAAATGCCACACGAAACATTCGAGAAAAACCTAGAGCGTTTCTACGAAAGAAATCCCGTTTCTAGTGATTCCGATAAAATAATCCCTTCCTACGAGGAGCGCAAAAACTATTGGGGCGACATCATCGCTTGGACTTTCCCTTTCTTAATTATGATCGCTATATGGATTTTCATCATGCGACGGATGAGTGGTGGCGGTGCAGGTCCTGGTTCACAGATTTTCAACATCGGTAAATCCAGAGCACAGGTATTCGACAAAGACACGAAGGTCAAAGTGACTTTTGAAGATGTTGCCGGAATGGAAGGCAGCAAAGAAGAAGTACAAGAGATAGTAGATTTTTTAAAGAACCCTGCCAAGTACACCGTTTTAGGTGGTAAAATACCCAAAGGCGTATTGCTAGCAGGACCTCCGGGAACAGGTAAGACTCTTTTGGCTAAAGCTGTAGCCGGTGAAGCTAAAGTTCCGTTTTTCTCATTGTCAGGTTCGGATTTTGTGGAAATGTTTGTTGGTGTCGGTGCCAGCCGCGTGCGTGACCTATTCAAACAGGCAAAAGAAAAATCGCCAGCCATCATTTTTATTGATGAGATTGATGCGATTGGACGATCAAGAGGGAAAAACAATTTCAGCGGTGGTAACGACGAGCGGGAAAACACGCTCAATCAACTACTTACAGAAATGGACGGTTTTGGCACTAATGACAATGTAATTGTAATGGCCGCCACAAACCGCGCAGACATACTCGATGGAGCATTGACACGCGCAGGTAGATTTGACCGAATCGTATATGTGGATCTTCCAGATTTAAACGAGCGGGAAGCTATTTTCAAAGTCCATTTGAAAAAAATCAAGACCAGCGAAAAACTAGACTTATCATTTTTAAGTAAACAAACACCCGGTTTTTCAGGGGCAGACATTGCCAATGTTTGCAACGAAGCTGCCTTAGTTGCTGCTCGTAAGGGAAAAGAATCCGTTGAAAAACAAGATTTCTTGGATGCCGTAGATCGCATTGTCGGTGGGTTAGAGAAAAAATCGAAAATCATTACTCCGGAAGAAAAGAAAATCATTGCCTACCATGAGGCAGGTCACGCTACGGTCAGTTGGATGACGCGGTACGCTTCGCCACTTATAAAGGTAACCATAGTACCCAGAGGAAAATCATTAGGCGCTGCTTGGTACCTTCCCGAAGAACGTCAATTGACCAATACAGATCAAATTTTAGACGAAATGGCGGCCGCTTTGGGTGGCAGAGCAGCCGAAGAAATTATTTTTGGCAAAATCAGCACGGGTGCTTTAAGTGATTTAGAAAAAGTAACCAAACAAGCAAGAGCAATGGTTACCATATATGGATTGAACGAAAAGCTAGGCAACATCACGTACTACGATTCATCTGGGCAAAACGAGTATGGATTTAGTAAACCGTACAGTGAAAATACAGCGCAAATGATTGACGAAGAAATTCACAAAATCATTGAAGCACAGTATGTTCGAGCTAAAGAAATCCTCACCGAAAACAAAGATAAATTAACACAACTCGCCGATCGTTTACTGGAAAAAGAAGTTATTTTCAAGGAGGATTTAGTGAAAGTTTTTGGGAAAAGACCCTATGAAGTAGACGAAAGCGACACTGTGCTTGTGGACGGAGAAGCTACGACTGAAACTCCTGAAAGCTCCGAGGAAAATGCAGAAGGACAAATCACTGAGAATTAAAAAAAATTCTTTTCCTTTGTAGGCGAATTTGATCGTGTAGAAATACAACACCACACTCTGGATGGCAGACAACACAGAAGGCAAATCTTTTTTTAAAAGAATCATCAATACCATTATTGGCACACCTGATGCGCCCCCCTCCAACGAAAACGAGGAGGTGGGGCCTTATGGCCCTCAAAGAGATGTTCCCGTTGATGAAAAGTTTGCGAAAAACTACACACAAAACGGTGGGCACTTTATTTATGTAACTGATTTAAATGATGCTACACTCAATTTAAAAAATATTATTGATGAGCTTGGGGTAGCTAAGATTTTTTGTCAAGACGCACAATTAAATGAATTGCTCCATTTATCTGGACTTCAAGATCGACTTTGCGAAAAGCATAAAGAGGCTGAAATCTATTTTACTTCTAGCGAGTTTTTAATTGCGCACGACGGAGGCATTATGATGACCTCTAATCAACTCAATGGCATCAAGCCAAGCGAACTTCCGAATAATTATGTAATTATCGGTCGTACTTCCAAGATTGTAGACAAATTGAGTGACGCAATGGCTGGCATCAAGGATATCTACAAGGGCAATATTCCCACGCAAATCTCTACTCTAAAAGGTCCTAAAAGTGAATGTTCTAGCTCTGGCGATAGCCGCGAATCCAGTAAAACACTGTTTTTACTTCTGTTAGAAGACGTTTAACCTTTGATCAAATGGCTTCTTCATTGAGCTTATATAATCAAAAAATCGGCTTAGTACCATGAGTGATAAAGCAAAAAACATGGTCACTAGAGGCCTTTCCGGCACTGTTTATATTGCGGTAGTTGTCTTTTGTGCCACCCACTCCATTTTTACTTTGGCAGGTATGCTGTTTGTCTTTCAGACCATAGCTACCAGAGAGTATAAAAAACTTACGAGTACTTTGGGATTCCCTGTGCATTATGGTGCACTTATGCTTGCCACAACAGCACTTCACGGTGCAGCCTTAGCGCTTGTCCTCAACGATGTGTTTCTCTCAAAATTATTGTTGGCGGTTTCTCTGATGGTTGTTTTTGGAGCGTTTATTTTTGAAATTTTCTATCCCAAAAAGTCGGCTATTGTCAATTTGAGCCATTTTGTTCTGGGCTACATCTATGTTGGAGTGCCATTTGCACTGACATTATTTGTGAGCAACCTCGATGATACCTTTTCCACCTTTAGGGTTTTAGGGATCTTTATAATCATCTGGACATTCGACACATTTGCATACGTTGCAGGCAACCTTTTTGGCAAGCGCAAATTGGCACCCAACGTATCGCCCGGTAAAACCATTGAAGGGTTGATTGGGGGAGCCATTGCAAGTGTTGTCGCTGGAGCATTGCTCTATTCGTATGACTCAGGATTTTCCATGTATCATTGGATGGGATTAGCTATTTTGTTAGCGGTAACTGCTACTCTAGGTGACCTATTTGAATCGCGATTGAAAAGGGAGGCAAAAGTCAAAGACTCCGGTAGCTTTATGCCCGGACATGGCGGCTTACTCGATCGGCTCGATAGCTTTTTGTTTTCGATGCCGTTTGTGTATTTCTATTTTATTGCCATTCAGTATTTTTCCCAATAGTCACATGTATTATCCCTGCCTATCATGAAGTTACACAAAGAAGGAAACACTACACTTTTTATCGCCTTAATCGTGTTGTTTGGGATAAATTACGCTATTCAAGAATTTACAAACATCGAATGGCTGCGCATCACTGTCCTACTAGTAAGTATCGCACTTTTGGCTTTTCTCATGTACTTCTTCCGCAACCCCGTCCGCAACATTAAGGTTGATGCCTCAAAGGTAGTGGCGCCTGCTGATGGAAAAGTGGTATTGATAGAAGAAGTAGATGATGCAGAATATTTTCAAGGCAAGCGTTTGCAGATAAGTATTTTTATGTCACCGCTAAATGTGCATGTCAATCGGTTTCCTGTGCCAGGCAAAGTGGTGTACGCAAAGTATCACCCGGGGAAATTTTTTGTGGCTTGGCATCCAAAAGCCTCAACACTTAATGAGCGGACAACTGTCGTTCAACAAACACCAAGTGGCATACCTATTCTTTACAGACAAATAGCTGGAGCAATGGCGCGCAGGATTGTTATGTATGCCAAAGAAGGCATGATTGTGCAACAGGGCAGCGAAAGTGGTTTCATAAAATTTGGCTCTCGGGTAGACATCCTATTGCCATCAGGAACAGCGATTACGGTAAATGTTGGGGACAAAACGAAAGGCGGTGAAACCATCCTCGCAAAACTGTAACGCCCCACATGGCTGGCAATCGCATAAATATCAAGAAAGCCACTTTATAGCATGCAGATTAAAATGGAGTTGGCCACTGATTGGTTTTCGAGTAAAGTAAACGCAAAATGAAAGTCTTTCGTCGCAACATCATTTTCTTTCTTTTGGCAACACTATTTGTGGCTTGTGGGCTTTTTCAAGGTAATTATTATCGCCCGCAGCGGACTGCCAATGGGCTTTACCTTTTCTTAGAGGTAGCCACCGACTCTCTCTATGGGTACCACCCTGATACCCCCATTAAAATAGGTGGTTTTAAAAAACAAGTTGGAGAGCAAAATATTTACGGTTATCTCGGTTCTATAACTAGTACCAAACCCAACGAATTTTTCAACTTTCAACGCGTAGGAGGTTGTTGCGAATTCCGCCATCCCGATGGTTTTGCCGAAATTGCATTTTTAGATGTCTACAAGTTGTACTTCCCTAAAAAAGACAGTAGTGTCGTTTTATTTTTCGATACTTATAATTTGGATACCCTAAAAATCGCAAAAGGCTTTCGGTCCTTGTGATTTCCAAAGTCCCTAAAGCCTATTTTCTTTTGCCCGACTATCGAGAAACTCTAGTGGTAGACTCAGACTTCCGCTTTCTATCGAGGTAGATGCGGTATTTGATTCCAGTACCAAAAAAACTCAATCCTGTATTAAACAGAATCAAACTTAACGTTCCCAAACCAAACCATTCCAAAAAAGGCTCTTCTTTAAACTTTAATAGTATCGCCTCTCCAAAAACTGCCATACCCGCGCCGACAAGCAATAGCCCCAATGCCGAATTAAACAGCCACCTGACCGATAGCCGGCGAACTTCTTTGTCACTTCTTGAACCCATAATACAATTGTTGATGTTGTTGTTATTGTTGGGCAAAAGTAATAGTAACTTTTAAGACTTAACGATTGAATTTACGGTAGTAGATAAAGTTTTATAATTAAAAAAGTACAGCCACTTTCAAAAAAGGCATTTTCAGCCAAAGATTTGCTTTTCAAATTTGAAAGTAAATATTCTTTTCGGCGTGGAGCTATTCATTGTTACTACAGATTGTTACGCTTGGATAATAAACATGGTGGGCCGTTTATGAATATCTGGAACGTGATTTCTCCAATGTGCAATGGAGTGGGTTTGAATAAATTCTGTAGGCATCGTAATATCTGTGGCGATACAAAGCATGGTACTGGGTGCCAGCGTATCGAATAAGTCTTTCACAAGTTTCATATTGCGATAAGGGGTTTCCATAAAGATTTGTGTTTGAGATTTGGATTTACTCAAACTTTCTAACGACTTTATTTTTCTTTTACGCGCATCTTTTTCAATGGGTAAGTAGCCCGAAAACGCAAAATTCTGTCCATTGAGGCCACTGGCCATAAGCGCAAGTAAAATACTCGAGGGCCCAACGACAGGCACAACACGAATGCTTCGGTGATGCGCTAAAGAAACAATATCAGCTCCCGGATCAGCAACACCCGGTGCACCAGCTTCAGACAAAAGTCCCATGGAATGCCCTTTCTCTAATGGCTCAATAAACCGCGTCAGTTCTTTTGGGTCTGTAAACTTATTGAGAACAAACAGCTTAAGATCAGGCTGTGACTTTGAGGGTAAGACCCTTTTGATAAAGTGACGAGCGGTTTTCTCATTTTCAACAATGAAGAAGTCTGTACTATCCAATACCTTTTTCACCGCAAGGGGCAATACCTCAAGGGGTTCTACATCTCCCAAAAGTGTTGGAAGTAGGTAGAGGGTGCCTTTACTAGTTTTGTTCATTTAACATATCTTTTTAAAATGGCATCAGTCGCCTCATCTAACAAACGATATACATTTTCAAAGCCCTCTTCACCGCCGTAATAAGGATCGGGAACATCCGCATCGCTTCCCGGCATTACTTCTTCTAAAATGAGTTTCACTTTATCGCGTTGTTCTTGATTATTGGCTAGTTGTAATAATTTATCGCGATTGTTTCGATCGGCAACATAAATCAGATCAAACCTCTCAAAGTCTGACGGATGAAACTGCCTCGCCACTTGTTTGGAAATATCAACACCATATTTACGAGTAATTTTCACAGCCCTATGATCTGGACCATCACCGGCATGCATGGCAATGGTTCCCGCTGAATCTACAGTCCAATCTTCTAATTGCGCAATTTTCTTGGCGAAAATACCTTCTGCCATCGGTGAACGACAAATATTTCCCAAACAAACCATTAAAACTTTCATCTCTTTGTAATTAACTATTCAAACTAAAATAGAACGACCTAAAATAATGCGGTCAACCAATTATCAAACAAGGTCTTGTGTCTTTGAAAACAGCCACTTACGCATCTTAATTACCATCTTGTTTACACTTTCTATCCAACTAACAGTCCCTTAAAAGCAACTCCCGTTGCATAGCTATTGACACAGGTTCAAATGTACTGGCTTTTTGTGAAATGTACAATGATGAAAGTCAGGGGGTGAAAAAAGAAGCAGCTCAAAATTTGAAGTGAAAAAGTGTTGAGCAGCAGTGGCCTATCTTCCACTTGGCAAACGTATCTTTGCCGGCTATGAATAAGACGCAAGAAGCAGCAGTGGCCTCAGGGCAATTGTTGCCTTTAATGGAGGCTTTTTACACCATTCAAGGAGAAGGATTTCACACGGGGAAACCCGCCTATTTCATTCGTTTAGGAGGATGTGATGTGGGGTGCCATTGGTGTGATGTGAAAGAAAGTTGGAATGCCAATCTCCATCCGCCCACTGCTATAGAAGATATTGTTGCCGCAGCAAAAGAGTATTCCAATACCATTGTCATCACAGGTGGGGAACCCCTTATGTGGAATATGTTTCCCTTGACAGAATTACTAAAAAAAGAGGGCTTCACCATCCATTTAGAAACATCTGGCGCCTACCCGTTGACAGGGATTTGGGATTGGGTGTGTCTATCGCCAAAAAAGACCATGCCACCAAGAGCAGAATGGTATGCTGCTGCACACGAACTGAAGGTCGTTGTTTTTAATCAAAATGATTTTATTTGGGCAGAAAACCACGCCGAAAAAACCAATGATGAAGCGCAACTTTTTCTGCAACCAGAATGGAGTAAACGGGAAATCATGATTCCGAAAATGACGGAATATGTAATGGCCCATCCAAAATGGCGCATATCATTGCAGTCGCACAAATACCTGAATATTCCGTAAGAAGTATTCAGAATTGCGAAAAGCAGCTAGAAAAGTCTTTTTTATTAGCTGTTTATTGATGTCAAGTAATAAATTTTTATAGCTTTGCGGTACTCAGATATAACAATAACAATATGAGAGAAAAGGAACTTCACGAAGCGGACGAAATCCATTCGAAAGCTTTACGAGCAGGCAGACGGACTTACTTTTTTGATGTGCGCTCTACCAAAGCTGGCGATTATTACCTCACCATTACGGAGAGTAAAAAGCAAACCAATGCAGACGGCACATTTTTCTTTAAGAAGCACAAAATGTATCTCTACAAGGAAGATTTTGATGGATTCAAAGACTTGCTGAACGAAATGACAGATTTTGTGATTGCTGAAAAAGGCAGTGAAGTCATTTCGGAAATCCACCAACCGGACTTTTATGCCGCTAAAGAAGGAGCCGCAGAATTTCAGAGTAAAAAGTACACAGATGTAGACTTTGACGAAATTTAAATAGAATAAAAAAATCCCCTGAAAATTCAGGGGATTTTTTTATTTTGAGAAAAAGCGCAACTTAACCCACCTTTTCCAAACTCACTTCAAAAATCAGTGTGGCGTTGGGTGGAATTACGCCGCCGGCGCCTGAGGCACCGTAGCCCAAATCGGGTGGAATTACGAAAAGGGCTTTTGTGCCCTCGTTTAGCATCAAGATACCTTCATCCCAACCCGGAATGACCTGACCAATACCGACGGTAAAGCGGATTGGATTGCCGCGACTTACGCTGCTGTCAAAAACTTTACCGCTAGACAGTTTCCCCGTGTAATGCACGGCCACTTGATCACCGGCAAAAGGCTTTTTACCTGTTCCTTGCTCTAAAATTTTATAGCGCAATCCAGATTCAGTACTTTCCGTACCTTCTAAAAAGGCCGCAAGGGCTTGTTGTTCTTTAGCCATAGCTTCTTGTTTTTTCTTTTCAGCCAAATCTTTGGCACTGTTAAAAGTGGCTACGGCATCAAATGCAGTAGCAGCGGCGCCGTGGCGGAGGATTTCCACCTTGGTCATGACATCATTTTGAGCGATTTTATTTACCACATCCATGCCTTCAATCACATGTCCAAAGACAGTGTGTTTGTTGTCCAACCAATCTGTTGGCACATGCGTGATAAAAAACTGACTGCCATTGGTATTCGGGCCGGCATTAGCCATACTCAAAATACCGGGGCGATCGTGTTGTAAGGTGGCATCAAATTCGTCCACAAACTTGTAACCCGGCCCGCCAGAGCCAGAGCCTGTAGGATCACCACCTTGAATCATAAACTGATTGATAACCCGGTGAAATTTTAATCCATCATAATACGGCTCACCGCTTTTGCGGAAGCTGTTGGGCAACGACCCTTCAGCTAGGCCCACAAAATTAGCCACAGTAATCGGCGCTTTTTCAAACTCAAGCTGTGCTAAAATGGCACCTTTGGTGGTAGTGATTTTTACAAAAATTCCTTCAGTCATGCTTTTTATTTAACAATTTCTACCATTTCGACATCAAACATCAAAGTAGCATTGGGTGGAATAACGCCGCCTGCACCTCTCTCGCCATAAGCCAAATGTGGCGGCACGATAATGCGCAATTGCGTTCCTTGACGCATGTATTTCATGGCTTCTTTCCAACCTTCAATAACACCAGCTCTTGGACCAAATTCAACTGGAAATGGCTCGTAGGGCTCTCTACCGGGATTGTACTGTCCATTGGCTTCTGCTATGGATTTGATGCTCGTGTCAAACAATTTACCATCCAAGAAGTAACCGGCGTAGTGCATCTTTACTTGTTGTCCTTGCATGGGTTTGGGGCCATTGCCTTTGTTTTTTACAATGTAAATCAAGCCGCTCTCGGTTGTGGTTCCTTCTTTTTTGTATTCTTCCAACATCGCCTCCATTTTAGCTGCACTTTCTTCGGCTTGCTTTTTTCTATCGGCTTTGCCTTTTTCAAAAGCGGCTAAACCATCGTACTTTTTCACATCTTTACCAACGCGCACAATGGTTAGCTTTTTCAACACCACATCTTCGTTGGGTTTGTCATTAGCGCCTCTAGGCGTATTGCCAATAGCGATAACAATATCTTGTCCTTCAACAACTTTTCCAAATACACTGTGTCTATCATCGAGGTGCGGCGTTGCCACATGTGTGATAAAGAATTGGCTGCCGTTTGTACCCGGACCACTGTTGGCCATACTCAAAATACCAGGGCCACTGTGACGCAACTCAGGGTGGAATTCATCTTCAAACTTGTAATTGGTGCCGCCCATTCCGGTTCCTTGTGGGTCACCACCTTGAATCATAAAGTTTGGGATTACCCGGTGAAAGATGGTGCCATCGTAAAAAGGCGTACCTACTTCCTTGCCGCTATTTGGCATTTTGCCCTCGGCCAATGCTACAAAATTCCCCACAGTCATCGGGGCCTTTTCGTGCTCAAGTTTTACTAGAATGTCGCCCATCGAAGTTTCAAACTTGGCGTACAAACCGTTTTCAAGATCTTTGGCCATCGCCTCAGCATCATTCGCGGCGGTTGCCGAATTTTCGTTTGAATTACAAGCACTCAAGCTTAAAAAACTTGCCGCTAGGGCCCATGTAAACGTCTTTTTTAACATGATAACAATTTGATTTATTTACAATTATTTAAAAATTTGAATAAGCGATACTTCATAAACTAGCGCCGACATTGGGGGAACTGTTCCCAAATCACCAGCTAGTCCGTGAGCAAGGTGCGAAGGTAAAATAAATTTTGCGCTACTCCCCTCCTCCATGAGTTGTAATCCCTCGTGAAAACCAATTTCAAATCGCGTGTCTGTTCCAACAGAAACACGTAAGGCACTGCTGTCTTTTGGGTGAATAAGGGTGCCATCCAGCAGATATGAAACGACGATAACAGCCACTTCACTTTTAAAGTCAGGTTTTTGTCCACCGGTTTTTTTATCAAGTTGGTAATACAACCCATTTCCCGTTCGTTCCATCTCCCAATTTCGATCGGCGATATATTGCTCTATAGACTCGCGTTCTTTTTTCAAAAAATCACGATTTCTAGATATTTGGCTCTCACGAACCGCCTGAAAATCGTCTGGTGTAAGTGTGCGAGCATCGTCTTGCTTGTCTGTGGGCATTTGACACGCCGCAAGGCAAAAAATACAGACAAAAGAGAAAAAGTTATTGCGCAGAAAAAGCATGAATGGCTTCTTTAAATTTTTGTAGCGTGACATCCATGGTATCCTTGCTGCTGCCGCCAGCTGCATTGATATGCCCTCCTCCGTTAAAGTAGGTACGTGCAAAGGTATTGACATTTACATCGTCAATACTGCGAAAGCTTGCCTTTATGAGGTTGTCGCGTTCTACGAAAAACGCAGATACTTTTATACCCAGCACACTCAAACCATAGTTGACAAACCCTTCGGTATCTCCTTTTTTATACCCTGCCTCTTGAAGTTCTTCTTTGGTGAGATACAATAAAGCTGCGTTGACTTGAGGTAGAATTTCCATGCGATTGAGCATTACCCCCAACAACTTAAAACGCGCTGGCGTATTTTGATTGAAAATACTGTTATACACTTCATCGGGGTTCACGCCGGCGGCTATGAGTTGCGCCACAATTTGGTGCGTTTTGGCTGTGGTTGTTTTAAAGCGAAAGGATCCGGTATCGGTTAAAATGCCGGTATAAATTTGTCGTGCGATGCCGGGATTGACAAGGTGGGTATAACCAAGGGCTTCTATTAATTCGAAAACCAATTGTGCGGTAGAGCAGCAGGTAGGATCCCAAAAGTCGATATCAGAAAAACCTGTGGGTTCTTGGTGGTGATCGATTAAAACCTTTGTGCCTGTTGCCTCTAACAAGAGATCTTCTAATACTCCTGCACGGTTGGGTGCATTGTAATCCAAAGAAAAAATAACTTCCGCCTGATTAAAGGCTTTTTTTGCCTTCGGAAAATCAGCTTCAGCAATCAGTACCTCCGAGGCATGTGGCAAGGCGTTTAAGAAAGGTGGGAATTCATTGGGTACAATCACCTCTACATGATGGCCTAATGCCGTTAATATACCTGCCCATCCCAAGGCCGACCCCATGGCATCGCCATCAGGGTTGATGTGGTTGGTCACTACTATTTTTTTTGGAGTGGCAAGCAGCGCTTTTAACTTTTCAAGCGCGTTGGAATCGATCATTTTACTGTTGTTTATAGTGCACACGAACGCAAGAATCTCGATAAAACCAAATAGATTATCCTTCTCAGACGCTCAAAAAATTGAAGGCGCTAAGATACGGCTTTACACCAAGGAAAAAGCAACCCGATTCGCAAAAACTCAAGTCGCAGATTCAAGGGTTACAATTTTTGCACAACTGCCCGGTCCGTATAGCCGAAGTCGTTACCTTTGCCCAAAACAGCACACACTATGTCCATCGCAAAAAAAGAATTCAAACGTGTAACTACGAATGTTTTACAAGAAATGAAACGCCGTGACGAGCGCATTTCTATGCTCACGGCCTACGATTTCACCATGGCTAAAATGCTAGATACAGCTGGCGTAGATGTGCTTTTGGTAGGCGATTCTGCCTCTAATGTGATGGCTGGACATGAAACCACATTGCCCATTACACTCGACCAAATGATTTACCACGCGAGTAGTGTTGTGAGGGGCACAGAGCGGGCCTTAATCGTTGTTGATTTGCCCTTTGGAAGTTATCAAGGCAACTCCAAGGAGGCGTTGAGTTCTGCCATTCGCATCATGAAAGAAAGTGGCGCGCATGCGGTGAAAATGGAAGGTGGTGTGGAAATTATTGAAGGCATTGAACGTATTTTGACAGCAGGGATACCCGTTATGGGGCACTTGGGGCTTACCCCACAATCCATTTATAAATTCGGTACCTATACCGTAAGAGCTAAAGAAGATGCAGAGGCTGAGAAACTCATTTCAGATGCCAAAGCCTTGGAAGCTGCGGGTTGCTTTGCGTTGGTTTTAGAAAAAATCCCAGCACATTTAGCCAAATCTGTTGCAGCGGCGCTGGAAATTCCCGTTATCGGCATTGGTGCCGGCGGCGATGTAGATGGGCAAGTGTTGGTGGTGCACGATATGTTGGGCATGACGCATGAATTTCACCCGCGGTTTTTGCGTCGGTATCTCAACTTGTTCGAAGAAATAACCGGCGCTGTAACCCAATATGTTGCTGACGTGAAAAGTAAAGATTTCCCAAACGAAAAAGAGCAATACTAAACTTTTGAAGCCCATGACGCTTCCTTTCGAAATTCTTTACGAAGACAACCATTTAATCGCTGTCAATAAGCGTCCGAGTGATTTGGTGCAAGCCGATGAGACGCAAGATGCTATTATGCCCGATTACATTAAAAAGTATCTCAAAGAAAAATACAACAAGCCTGGAGATGCCTTTTTAGGGGTGATTCATCGCCTTGACCGCCCCGCCTCAGGTGTGGTCCTCTTTGCCAAAACATCCAAGGGCTTGTCGCGAATGGTGGAGCAATTTAAAAACAGGGAAACCCAAAAGACGTATTGGATTGTGGTGGAAGGCGTGCACCCAAACGCATCGGGAAGCGCTGAAGATTATCTGATAAAACAACAGAAGCAAAACAAGAGTTACGTCACCCAAGCACAGCGCACCGGTGCCAAAAAAGCCACATTGCACTATACAGCTTTGAAAACCTTGGACAATTACACCTTATTTGAAGTACAGTTAGAAACCGGGCGTCATCATCAAATACGGGTGCAAATGAGTTCGCGTGGCTATATTATCAAAGGCGACATCAAGTACGGTGCGCATCGCGCCAATACTGATAAGAGCATTCATTTGCATGCCAGAAGTCTCGCTTTTCATCATCCTGTCTCAAAAGAGTGGATTTCCCTTGTAGCACCCCTTCCAACGCACGATGGCATATGGCGAGCTTGTGAACACTAAACATTTCAAGCAACCTTCTTGATAAAGTGTTTCATTTTTTCTGTAGCAGTTTTTTAATGGTCACATTTCTGTTTTCGAGTGTCGTATCCACATCGCGTAAAACCTTAACCAACCGAAAAGCAACAACCCAATCATTGGGCAAAGTGTACTGCATGCTTACAAAACCATAACGAGGTGAGAAGTGCGCTATCAAAGAACTCTCGCCAAAATTTGACATTGCCGTAGCAGCTATAACATCACAAGAAAGGTCTCCGAATTCACTATGTATCACCTCTTTTTCAACAACTTGATATCTATAGTTTAACTGGAGAAGGCCCTCCCACTCCAACCAATTGGGATGCCCCCAAATAGCTTCAATTGCCGCAGCATCAAACCATACATCCCCAACAGTTACAGGCAATCTCACATAGGGATAAGGCGCTAATTTCAGTGCACTGAAAAAACCCACAAAAGGCGGTTGCATCCATACATTGCCATCATTTTCAACTGCGTCAGTCGCAATTTCCTCGTTTAAAAAAGGAGGGAAAATAGAAACAACCACATTTTGATTGGTAGCGGTTGTATTCTCAGCCTGAACAGACTTACCAAGGATCAACATGAAGTTTTTAGCTGCCTTTTGTGAGTTACTGGAATAGGTCAAATTAAAATTAATAGAATCGGCCATGCCGCGATTGCCCTTAAGTTGGTATTCTTTATTCTCCCTTAAAATGGAAAACTCATAAAGGAATAAACTACCAGAAGAAAAAATTGTGGCATTGGAGTCGATAGTTTCCGTTTCAACCACAACAGATTGATATCCTTGCGCTTTCAGTTTTTGGGATGAAAATAATCCAAATAAAAAAGGCATTGCCCAAGAAAATAAACCGAGAATGTAGCGCGGGGAGGCTAAGTATGATTTCAGCATTTGACGTTTTTGAATGTGGGACGGCGCTCCATACAGAGACCCTTGTGATACGAATTAATTTATAGGTAATCCTACATATCAAAATGCTCGCCAACAATAAACAATTACTAATTGATGAACCATGCGTAAAAATTAACATTTATCCAATTCAAAATTGATTTTCCCGTCATTTATTTATAAATTTGCCCCATCTTTTACAAAGATAACAAACACTTGAAATTGAGCTTGTAAAAAAAATAACTGCTCATTTTTTCAGATTTGAATACCATTTAGAAAATTTTAAAAAAAACACTCATGCAAAAAATCAAGGTTGTAAATCCCGTCGTAGAATTGGACGGCGATGAAATGACACGGATCATTTGGTCATTTATAAAAGACAAACTGATTTTACCTTATTTAGAATTAGACATCAAGTACTTCGACCTTGGAATGGAATACCGGGACGCCACCGATGACCAAGTCACTATCGATGCTGCGGAGGCCATCAAGAAATATAACGTTGGTATAAAATGTGCTACCATTACTCCTGATGAACAGCGCGTTGAGGAGTTCAAGTTAAAGAAAATGTGGCGTTCTCCCAACGGTACTATTAGAAACATTCTAGGCGGAACTGTTTTCCGCGAGCCGATAATCTGCAACAATGTTCCACGCCTAGTTACTACTTGGAACAAACCCATTATGATTGGACGCCATGCCTTTGGCGATCAGTACCGTGCCACAGACACATTGATCAAAGGAAGGGGGAAATTAACCATGACCTTTACACCTGAGGATGGTGGTGAGCCGCAAGAATTTACGGTTTACAATTTCGATGGTGACGGCGTGGCCTTGTCGATGTACAACACGGATGAATCGATTTACGGATTTGCCCGCTCTTGCTTCAACGTAGCTTTAGACAAAAAATGGCCCTTGTATCTGAGCACGAAAAACACCATCTTGAAAAAGTATGATGGTCGTTTCAAAGATATTTTTGAGGAGGTCTATCAAGCTGAATTTAAGGACAAGTTTGCTGCTGCCGGTATCGTATACGAACACCGTTTGATTGATGATATGGTAGCTTCCGCCCTCAAATGGGAAGGTGGATTTGTTTGGGCCTGTAAAAACTACGATGGCGATGTGCAATCCGATACGGTTGCTCAAGGTTTTGGCTCTTTAGGTTTAATGACCTCCGTTTTATTGACTCCGGATGGCCAAACACTAGAGGCTGAGGCCGCTCACGGGACCGTCACGCGACACTATCGTCAACATCAAAAAGGAAAAGCCACCTCGACCAATCCGATTGCATCCATTTTTGCATGGACGCGTGGTTTAGCCCATCGCGGAAAGCTAGATAAAAATCAAGCACTTATCGATTTTTGTGAAAAATTGGAAGCTGTATGTATCGAAACAGTTGAAAGTGGAAAAATGACCAAAGACCTAGCGCTTTGTATTCACGGTAAAGATTTACAACCTGAGCACTATCTCACCACCCAAGAATTTTTGGATGCGTTGGATGCAGGTCTACGAGCCAAGCTGCAATAATTTTAGGTTTACAGCTAACAAAAACCCCCAATTCTGTAGAATCGGGGGTTTATTTTTTTAAAGCAATCGCTACCTTATCTACACACTTTTCAGCAGCGTTGTACCTGTATTGACAGACTGACCCAACTTACTTAGAATGGAGTATAAACCAAAATAAGTCCTGTTGATATACAGTGCATCTTTGGGCCCTCGGGCTCCATTTGCGCTCTTTAATTTTTTGTCTTTGCTATATTCTTCACCGAGTTGATAAATCTTTTCGAAATAGCTACTATCGCCGAAATCAAATTGTTCGGTTCGGAAAGGGCGCCCCAATAATTCGATAATTTCAAAAAACACCTTTGTAAAATACGCCTTTTCATCCGGCTTATCTGAGGGAAGAATGAACTTTAACTCTTTCAATAGCCGATCAAATTCTCTTTCATCAAAAACCAAATCGCCATTGAGGAGTTGGAAGTATTTGTTGTAAAATTCGGTAGGCAACTCTTTCACACAGCCAAAGTCAATCACATAAACAGATCCATCGGGTTGAAAAATAAAGTTCCCTGGATGTGGATCGGCATGTACTTGTCTCAATTCGTGAATTTGGTAATTGTAAAAATCCCACAACGATTGAGACGCTTTTGCCAAAACTTCTTGGCTGGGGTTCGTTGCCAAAAATTCATCGAGGTGCTTGCCTTCAATCCACTCCATTGTAATGATTCTTGGACCAGACAATTCAGGATAATATTTTGGGAATTTAATCCCAGGGATGTGCGCGCAGGCTTCGCTGATTTCAATACCCCGAGCCACCTCAAGCTCATAATCACATTCTTCTATGAGCTTGGTCTTCACCTCACTCATGTAGTATTCCATTTCAGCAGGTTTGATGTTGAATAACTGCTGCGCCAAAGGCTTCACGATTCGCAAATCACTTTCGATACTATTTGCAACGCCGGGGTACTGTACTTTGATGGCTACCTGTAATCCATCTTTTTCGGCTTTGTGAACTTGGCCAATACTAGCAGCTTTAACAGCTGAGGGCGTGAAGTTTTTATAAACCTCACCGGGTGCTTTACCGATTTGCTGAATAAACGTGCGCACAACAAGCGGGTACGACAAAGGAGGCGCACTGTATTGGGCTTGCGAAAATTTATCGGCATAGGCCGTGGGCAGCAAACCCTGATCCATACTAAGCATTTGAGCCACTTTTAAGGCACTGCCTTTCAATTCGCTTAAGGCATCGTATACATCTTCTGCGTTATCGGCATCGAGTGTGGTCCGATCTAAATCGGGATTTAACATTTTCTTGGAATAATACTTAATGTAGTTGCCACCAACCTTTGCGCCAGCCGAAATAAAGCGCGAAGCCCTGCCAACTTTGGATACCGGAATTTTATCTAGTTCTTTCATTCTTCTTTGTTACTACTATTACACCTAAAACACAACAAGGCCGATTCCCATTAAAGGAATTTAATTTTCTCTCTTCCGAAAGGTGGATTATTACGCCTGCAACAGGCTAAAAACGCTCTTGGAACATAAATTTCCCAAAATCAAAAAGTGATTCTAATGCACCTTTAGCAATTAAATCAAAAGCTAAATTAACAGCCTTTTCCACTGCGGCATCTGTTTTCTCAAAATTGCTGCTTTGGTCCTTCAACCAAAAATTCAATACAAACATATTGACCATCCAAAACAAATCGTCATACCGATCTGTAAGCTTGCTCCGGTCAGCAATTTCACCCGTTGCTACGCCTTCAATAATTAGGCTTTTTGTATCTTCTTTAAAGTGTTTCCGAAAATCGTCCATCGCTTTACCCATTCGCATGTGCGACTCATTCTTTTTCGCATAATATTGGGCGAAACTGCGTTTGTTTTTCAATTGCTCAAGCCAAGTGAAATAAAAAGAAAGCATTTTTTCTCTAATGCTAAAACTGGCATATACCTCATCGTTGTGTAGTACAGCTTTGGTGTTTTGATACAGTTGCACCCATTGTTGCTCTTCGATTTGCTCAAAGGAATTGAAGTGTTGGTAGTATTCTGACTCTGAAATACCTATGTGTTTGCAAAAAGCAAAAACAGTTGCGGGCATCTTATTTTCGGTTAGGACATAGTCCATGTATGCGTCAATAATCTGTGCTTTTGTATCCGATTGTGATTTGGTGGTTTTGGTTTTTTTTACAGATGCTTCCATGTTAAAAAGTGTTTTAAATATAACTCAATAGGAAGTCAATTGTTTGACGAATGGCGCAGGATTTTTGCTGTTGCCGACACTAGGCAAACGACTCAAATTTTGGAGTGAATAAAGATAAAACCATCCTCAAAACGAGTATTGAATTGATCTTTTTCTTGGGAGTGATGCGCGATGGGGAAACTACCTTTTTTGGGGTAGTTTCAAAAAATTTGCTCGTTATAAAGCTCCGGGTATTTACCCTGTATGCCGCGATATTTTTCTTGGATGTGTAACATATCTGCTTCAAAATTTCCAGTAGGATGAAAGACATCGAGAATACCCGCTTCTTTGTTTTTGTAGTCGAGATAACCCAAACTAATGGGCACTTTAGCTCCTAAAGCTATATGATAAAATCCTGTACGCCAACGCTCTACTCTTTTCCTTGTCCCCTCTGCCGGCACCAAAACTACCGCAGCGCTTTGGGTATTTAGATAGTCAATACTAGCGGCAACTAGATTGTTCTTTTTGTCATTGCCACGCTCTACGCCTACTGCTCCCGTCATTTTAAACAAAAAGCCAACAGGACTTTTAGTATACATGCTTTTGATAAAATACTTCACCCGCAAACGCATTAGCCAAAATCCGCCCAAGGCATAGGGCAAGTCCCAATTGCTTGTATGAGGCGCTGCAATCATTACTGTTTTCTTCAAAGCGGTCAAGGGAATGCCATTTGTATTGAAACGCCAACCCGAGACAAAGAAAAAGAATTTTGCTATCCAATATCGCATGCTGATCTTATTGCTGTTGGGTTATGTAGTCGGTCAATTCTTTTGTGGAAGATGAGAAACTAAAGCTGTCGTTTAATAAAAAATAGCGTTGCGGGTCCGTTGTTTTGTGCCAAGCTTCTTTGGCGAAATCGAGGCGCGTTTTCTCAAAACTAAAAAGAGCTATTATTTCTTTTATTTGTTCAGTGGAAATGCAGCTTGCGCTAATGAGTTGTCGTGCAACAGAGAGGCGTCCATCCTCAAAGGACTGGTTAGCAATGGCGCGCAGGGCCGGCTTAAAATCAGCCTCTGACATACTTTCACAGGGTGCCTTTTTCGTTTGTGGTTCTTGTCGCTGCCTTTTGTTGCGATTGGGTTGTGAGTGCTCCGCATTTTTTGTGGCTGGTTCTGGATTCCCACCAGTGATTAGTTTTTCGGCTTTGTCTGTTGCTTGTTGCAAAAGCGCGATGGCTGTTTCTTGCTGCTGGGTAAAGTCAGGGGCTTCAATTGGTATTTCTGGCGTTTGTTCCTCTTCGGGCACAATGGATTTGTTTTGATCTGGCTGTGGGTTGCTGGGAGGAACAGCTACAGGTCGGGCCTCCTCAAAACTACTCACCCGCATCGACATTTTCTTGCCTACTTTGCCTGTCCAAGTTCTGCGGGTAATAATGTAAGAAGTGTGGACGGGCTTGTCATCGACATCACGTGTTAAAACCGTTTGACTGATCGATTTTATTTTATCGTCTTCAAAAATTATTTTGGCGCGATAGGACAATTTAGTCAGATGTTCCACAACCACATTAGCAGCAGGAACATCGTTTTGTCGTACACCGTCCAAAATAACCCAAAAACGCTCCCCCTCTTCTGAAAAAAAAGTAAAATTTACAGGAACCTGGGCCTGAAGTAATCCACTAAAAAGGACACAAAAAAACAAACTAATTGGCTTCACACTACAAAAATTTAAGGTTTTGGAACATTGGATAACTCCGGCACCACCATACGCTGTGGGGCAAAATTTATTTGTCTACCGTATATCAACTTCACATCAAGTGCTTTGTTAGACAAGGGCAGTATTTGATCTGCAAAATCTAAAATCTGATAGGCTAATTCGTCTGGCTGGTCTTTCCACGTAAGATTGATTTTGGTGAAATTTTGAATGGATGTCATTTGAAATTGTCCTCCAAATTGAGAATCGTTTCGCAATTTATTCCGCATATCACGAAAATCTCGAAATCCACCACTGCCGTAAAATCTGATTTCGTAAGGGATACCGTTATTGATCCACTCGCCAATGTATTGATTAAAAACAGTCAATAATCTAGGGGCTCCTTGTTGAATGGTTGTACCGAGTGCATTGAGTAGTGTTGCGTTGGCATCGGCTCCACTTGCCCAATCACTTTCCATATAGACAGTACCCAATCCCTCTCCAGTACAATTGTCGAAAGCGCGCGCTTCTATCGTTGCCTTCACGCCCGTGCGTGTATCAAAGGCCTCGCTGCGTTTGGTGATGGCTATTTTTCTAATTTGAATGATGAATTCGGCATTAGCGCGAAGCCCCAACTGCTGAACAAAACTTTCCTCCTCCTTATTGAGTTTCAACTCGTCCATTATCATGTAAGCCTCATCTCTCAAATCATCAAAGCGCTTGCGATCAATGTAGCGGTACCTGCGCATGGACAATAATTCATTCATGCGCTCCACTGTGAAATCGTAAAGGTTTTGTTCCTCGATGGGGACATTTCGTTTGTCATACATCACTAAAAAACGCACGCCTCCTATGGCCTGTGTCAATACCTTTACATCGGCTTCCAATGCCGATAAGCTTACATTTGCCGCGATAGTGACATTGTGGACGCCATCTCTAGAAACCCGTTCTTCTTTTACATCATAATTAGCAATGTATCCCTCTGTGCGGGTTTGGATAGCATCGTTAACCACCATAAAATTCTCGACACTTGTTTCAGATTGTAAACGCACACCTAAGGCCTCAGAAATGGCGTTGCGAAATGCGTCTTGTAGCGCACCTTGCTTTGTCAGCCCTTCACCAGATGTAGTGATCGAACGGGTTTGCGCCATTAAAAAACCAGAAATTCCAATTAAAAAAATGCTTAGGATCTTTTTCATAACTAATTTTTTTTACAATAAAGCAAGAATAACAGACCCAACCTGACCAGCAATTCTGCCCAAACGGCTCCAATTAATACCTTTTGTTTTTTTACTATCTACTACAATTTTTCCATCAAATGCATCAATTACATCGATAACCTCAATGCCTTGCTTGTATTCCAAGGCTTCAAAAACATCTCTGGTTGTTTGCATAATTCTTGGAAACTGGCCAGTTCTGGGGTCGTAAATTCGAGTCAAATCAAAAACTAAGTTTCCGCGCTCATCGATAATCACCGGGAAAAGGGATAAATCAATCGACCGCCCATTAAAATTAAAGGCAAAGGGTGAACTATTCCCTGTGGTGGCACCAGATCCTGGTGAAGTAGTTGCGCCACTAGTTTGTTGCCCTCCTACTGGTGAAGTGGCCGCTCCTCCACTTTTATACTGTTTATTCATTTGATTAACAGCTTCTTGATAGACCACTGGTGCTAAACCATCTTGCTGATACAGTGGAATTCTCATGGTAACCTCAATTGCGCCACCGCTTAACACCTCCACAGGCTCTCCCACAATCTGAGCACCGCGAACAACGCCTTCTATGCGAGTTTGTATCACGTCAGATTCGGTAATCATGTCCCGTACGGTGGTTTCTCCTACCACTTTTACTCCTTGAATAATCTCTAATAAGTTGCGTTGTGCAACAACCACCGCACCGCGTTGTGCCATCAATCGGGCTTGGGCAGGATTTGAAAAGCGTTCGTAATCAATCACCGCAGTGCCTTTGGCTTCGATGTATTGCGCTGTCCAATTGACACTTCCGTTGGTTTGTTGTGTTACTGTAGGATCAGCATAAGTTATTGGATCGATTGGCAATGGGTCTGGTGAAGTAGTTGGGGGGACTTGACCTGAAGGATTACCCGTAGTGTTCGGTTTTTGCTGGTTGGATATAGCAGGAGTGGCATTTTCTTTTTGTGATTCACTTGCAGCCTCAATAGATTTAGGGGTATTTGTTTGAGGGCTTTCCGGCTTCGACTTAGACTCTGGAATGGGCGGTGGGGTCGGCGCATTTTCTGTTTTTGATTTGCGCTTCCAAAACCACTGTGCATGGACATCGGTCGGCATTGCGAAGCAAATTATCAAAGCTAAAATTACGGGATTCCTGTATTTCATAAAGTGCCTTCTTTAGCTATTTGCGTATTTTAAACCGCGTCAAAAATAACATAAAATTTTGCTAAAAACCAGCACCCTTGTTGTGGATACCTAAAGCCTCACTCCACTCAATATCAGAACACTCAGCAACACATAATCATGAATAAAAACTTTAACCCCTTTCAATTAACCTATAGTAAAGGGCGAATAAACCTTTTCTAACACCAATTTCTCCTGTTCCCAGGTCAAGTGTTTTGCGGCTTTTTCCAAAGAAACGGCGTAATTTGATTTCCCTTCGCGCCTCAATTGCCTAACTGCTTCTGCAAGGGTGTTGGGCTCGTGGTCGGGCACTGTAACGCCAACTTGGTTTTCCAGTACAATTTGAGACACCTCGGGCAAGTGACTAGCCAAAATGGGTATACCACATTGGATATAGTCAAAGATTTTATTGGGCAGGGATAGGCGATAATTGATGTTGGTTGGCTTGTCGAGGCTTAATCCAATATCGGCATTGCTCGTGTAATGCAATAACTCGGCATATGGCATTTTGGGCACAAAAAGGACTTTGTCTTGCAGCTGGGCATCCTTTGCTACAGCATCTTTCAACTTGGGTATAACATCACCACTGCCCACAAGCAACAAAAGGACATCGTCCAACAGCTTTACTGCTGCCAACATTTCCTCCATGCCTCTGTCCACATTGATTCCTGTTCCTTGGTTGATGAGAATGAATTTATCTTCAGGCAATCCAAGTGCTGCGCGCGTGCGCCAAGACTGCACCGTTACCGACTGACCAATATTGCGCACCACTTTAGGCATCACGCCGTATTCTGAATGGTATAAATCAGCTATACTCTGGTTTACCGTAATTACGGTTTTTAATTTTGGGAAAATAGCCGCTTCAACAGTTTTCCAAACCTTTTGAACAAAAGGGCGCTCTTGCAGCTCTGGTACACCACAAAAATATTCATGGGTATCGTAAACCAGCGGTTTTCTCTTGATTTTCGCCACCAAATAATTGGGCAGCAGTGTGTCTAAATCGTTTGACAATAACACATCAAATTTTGAGAATAGCAAAAACCAAAAAAGGCGCAGTTGGTAGGAGGCGTAAAACAACGCTCCTTTTGTGAAGGGCAAACGAAAACGTATACAGGTATAAGGTCGGGAAATTGGCAAGCTATTTTTTAGGTGGCGCCCAACAAGAACCACTTCAAAATCTAGACTCTGAAGCACGTCGCAGACACGTGCCACCCGCTGGTCAGTGGCTAAATCATTGGTTACCGATACCACAATTTTTCTGCGTCCCATATCAAAAGCAACCTTTGGCTAGAAATATGGGAATAAAAATCCAAGCCAATCCTTTGAGTAAGAAAAAGAGAAATAACGCTATCGCCGCGGGCCATCCCATTTTTTTGGCCACCCCTTTAAACCCTTCTTCCTTATATATGGTTTTGTACTTTTTCAAATTTTATTATAAAAAACAATAAAAAAAGAAGATAGGCCTATAAGCCGGATTCTGTAATCGCCAAAGCGACTCCTTATCATTTATCTGGGCCAACAGTCACCTGTTGGCTCTAGCTGCCTACCCCCCGGCATCGGACGAGCAGTCCTTATTCTCCTAGGAGACACGCCGGTATACGTGGCATTGCAACCCATGAGGTTTACCCTGCCTGAACTGTCACCAATTCAGCGGTGGGCTCTTACCCCACCTTTTCACCCTTACCTATCCGAAAACAGGCGGTTTGTTTTCTGTGGCACTGGCTGTTCCTGTAAACAGGACCTTCCTATTAAGAAGCATGGCGCTCTGTGTTGTCCGGACTTTCCTCCCTTGTAAAAACAAGAGCGATAAGGCGGCCTAATCTTCGGCGCAAAGGTAGTTACTTTTATAGTGTTTCAACGATACAACCGCTGATTTGTCTGGATGTGTGCATCAACCTCTATCAACTTGAAAATAAGTCACATTACATAAAAAAGGTAGAGAAGTTTCCCGCTCTACCTTTCTATTTTGTCGAGTTGCACTCTAATAATTTACTGAACAACTATTTTACGGGTAATCACACTGCCATCAGCGGACGTAACGTGTATGACGTATACACCTACAGCCAAACTCGATGGTATGGCAATGGTAGTACTGTTACCATTTGCATAAAACTCGCATGAAACCGAGGTGCCTAAAATACTGTGAAGGTCAATACGCGTGATGTTTTGAACTCCAGAGAGCGCTAAAGAGCTGCCACGCGCAACAGGGTTAGGATACAACGCTACGGTTTGGAGCTGTGGAAGGTTTTCATCAGTATGTAGGGCTATTCCAAGGCAATCATAATTGAGGTCGTTGTAAAATTGCCGCATGATTTGTAGGTTGGCCTTTGCCACTTGTAGCGGCGAAAGTTCATCATTTGTGGGGTTTACGGTATCACTGCCATACACAAAGATTAGGTCCAAGCAAAACGATTCGTCTGGTGCTAAGTCTCCTCCTTTTACAATGGGTACTAGCCGCCAATCTCCAAATGATTGTGGGTTATGATACCAATTGGCCGCCTCATTGTAGAGCCACTGTGTTGTGGGGTCACTACCGTTGGGGTCATGCCCAACTCCATTATTCGGATTCATAGGTCCTGAAGGGTTTTCGATACGAATGGGAGAACCGTCTCCCCATTTTGCATTGAGGTAATTCATAGTAGCTGTGGCGTTTGAAGGTGATCCAATTGCCCCACCTGGCATATTTACAAATCCACTGACCCCTTCTAAAGGGTGATTCAATACAGCACCTATCACAGCTGGCGGATTATTGCCAAACCCGATAGGCCCCGCATCAAACAGGTTAGCATTGTAGACATAAAACAGCTCTTGAATACTGTCTGTCCCTACTAAGTCATCCATAGGATCACCTAAATCAAAATCAGTAAAAAGTCCCATGCGGGCATCAAAAAAGGGTGTCGTGCCGCGATTAAAAATCCTGAGAGAGACAAACAAACTCTTTTGGGATTCTGGCACCTCCAAAGAATCAAACCCATAGACCATGCTGTGAATCTCTATAGGTTCTGCTGGTGTCAATGATGCAGAATTAGGCCCTCTATGCGTATTTGAAATGGTGTAAAGCATTTCCGTGCCTCGGATATCTGGATACTCACCTAAATGCGGCTCGTAAATGCCATTGTAATTTAAATCGACAAAGGGCGCTAAAAACTGTGCCTCGCCCTTACTCACACGGCCATTTCCAGGCCACATAGCTATACCGTGTGGTGCATTATAGGTGAATTTGTTGTAATTCTGTTTGTGGTCTTCTATTTCCATAGCGGTAACTCTCCAAACATGGTTATAGCGGTGCAGGTACGTTGAGTCGTATGCGTTACTTACTGGTCCACTAAAATAATCAGCGCCGTTTTGACGATAACTTCCCGAGCTAATCACCTGATTATTTGCACTTAACCATAGGTTCTGATGAAAAATTACACCAACATCATTCACCGTTGTCAATTGAAACGAGCGGTCTGTCATACCCATTTCACCTGAAGCGAGATAGGTTGCAGAAAAATCATTTGGGGCAATGGTGCCATACTGATGAGAGCTTTCTGCCAGGTTTGGAAACCATTCTAAAACGCGATTCACTCTATCAGAAGACGCTATAAAAACACTGTTATCAAAACCTTTAAACAAATCAAAACTTCTGTTTGGATGAAAGTCGTAAGCCAAGGTATCCACTACATTTCCCAATTTAAAAATGGTGTTACCGCTTCCGGCATTACTGTTTAATATAAAAAGGTCTTTGCTAGTGGCTGCCAGCCGACCAGAGCTTGCTGAGTTAGTGGTAATAACCGTGCTCCACTGATTGTTGCTCAAGGCATAAATGCCACCTGCTGCATCATTGTATAACACCCCGTCTTTTACTAAAAATTTATAACTTCTATGGGCCGCTGCAAAACTTGCAGGAGGAAAGCTTGGGAGTGCATTCCAGCCCAAACCATCGTTGAAAAAGCCGACTTCTTGTATTGTAATGGTGCTTACATAAACTGTATTGCCAATAGCTGTGATGCTATTCCCTGATTGATTGGCATTGGAAAATACAAGGCCATTGTAACTGAACACATTATTGTCAATCAACACGTATAAAGTTCCATTGGCGGTAGCACAAAACTGTTGCACTTGGAAATTGCCTTGCGGTAAGCCAGGGGTGCTTACCAGCGTAACCCAGTTTGTGCCATCGTACTTGAGTATGCTGCCAACTGCGCCCAACCAAATGGCAGAATCCGTCTCATAAAGAGAATAACTGGGGAACGTGTTCACCTGTGTCAGTGTTGATGATCCCGGCTGAACTTGAAAAAGGCCCTGCATGGTAGCAAAATAAAGTGTCCCATCATTGGCTTTTAGTACGTCATTCACCGTTCCCAAAGCAGGATCTGAATAATACAAAACTGGCTGTGAAATGGCGCCAAGCGAAAGGGCTACCAATAAACTTAGTAGTAGTTTTTTCATGCTTCAAAAATTTAAAGGATTATACAAAGCAATTCTCGATTTATACTTTCCATCAATTATTTAAACAACTATCGATGAAGCAAAAGGAAGAATTTAAAAAAAAGGATAAAAAATGGGGCCAACCTATTTTAACTACGTCAAAACCTTAATAAAGGTTGGGTCAAGGGTCACACAAAGGCAGCCTGCCTAATATTCAATTAAAGCAAGGACTCTTCCTTCTGAAATCAATGACAAATAGGTTATTCTCATACAACCTTGAGTTCCCTTCTAAAAGTCTCTTTCTGCCAAACCCATCCTTATCGTGAGATTTTGGATCCTCACTAACAGTTCGTTTGCTCCGGACCAAAAATCCCATCCGCGTCGATTTTGATTGAAATCATCCTTGTCGGAGCAGACTCAACTTTGAGCCCCCTCCGAAAAGTCCCTTTCTGCCAAACGCTGACTTGTCGGGAGATTTTTGAATCCTCACTAACAATTAGTTAGCTCCGATCCAAAAATCCCCTCCGCGTCGATTTTGATTGAAATCATCCTTTTCGGAGCAGACTCAACTTTGTATATCTCAAAAAGGATTTAAGAGTTTGGCCCAAAAAAAAACAGCAGCCCATTTGGACTGCTGAAAAGAGGGAGAATTGGTGTTTTTTTTTTTAAAGCCGAATAAAATTCCGGAGAGCCATGAGGTTACCGTTTCTATCGGTTATTTTTACATAATAGTTTCCTGGAGCACACGCTTGCAAATCAACCATAACGCGATCCGCGTTTTTGTCGTATTTGGCATTGGCAACTACCTGACCGTTCATATTAATGATTTGAATATCGAGTACATCATTAGGAGCTTGAGGCATTTCTACCGTAAGGAAATTTTCAACGGCAGGATTGGGATACAATTTTACCGCTTCACGAAGTGCTACATCTGAAGTACTTAAATTAGAATAATTTGCTCTGTCATAACGGATAGTTTCTACGGCAGTTCCATTGGCATCTAAGTCAAATGAAAGAGCAGGCAACAATCGCGTTTGGCCATCGTAAACGAAGATTCTGTAATCAGTGAAACTAAGAACAGCTCCTTGAGTAAGACCAAAAGCTGTCAACAACGCCTCTGGGGCTGGCGCTCCACCAAGAAAAACACTATCAATTTGATGATAAATCGTCTTTTTCAATAAACCGGGAGCACCGGTCATACCATTAACCCCAACTGTTACTGCTCCCCAACCGCAAATAGTGTCTGTAATCGTAACGTATTGTTTGATTTGACCTGGTGTTGCGTTGAGACCAAAAGCTGCTACGGTAAGATTAAAAGAGGTTTCCCCTACCACTTGAGGGTAATAAACATCCATATAATTCATTGGAAATTCTACAATTGGATAATCTTTTCCGTAATTATTAAAGGTGTTTAAAATCTCCAATTCATCCGAAGGATTGCCCGTTATTGCTGCAATAGAATACGTATTTGCCGCACTTTCAAACCCCAATTGATACACACCATCGGCATCCGTCAAGAAGAAATCTCGTGATCCAATTAAATTTATTGGACCTAAACTTGGGTTGTAGGAACGTCCTGCTGTCGCGTTGGGGAAATTAGGATTGTTCGGCAATTCCCACCCATTGGTAAAAGGGGTGCCGGAAGTTACACCAGAATAGTCCCAAACTTGATTTGGACCTTCCGAAGGAACAGGAAAACCAGCGCCTGAGGCAAACCCACCTATAATGGTGTCCGTGGGAGCTATGATGGAATAGCCTCCTGCTGGAATAACTAATTGGGCATGGGCAACTATGGATGCCGCAGTAAAGCCCATTAAAAAAATAGATTTTGTTTTCATAATCACTCATTTTAGTTTTGACAAAGTTACGACACACACATGACCTATTGATTCACAAAGCCTTCCATTTGTTTAGATAGAATGAGTTCGTGTATAATACCATCAGTTTTTAGTATGAAAGCAAACGTTTTGGAAGTCAAACTGCTTTGACCAAGTAAAGAGATACAACACTGCCTACAGAACCATATAATCAACGTTGAAAATAGCATTCGTATAAAGATG
Organism: Schleiferiaceae bacterium; assembly: GCA_022565875.1. Taxonomy (GTDB): domain Bacteria; phylum Bacteroidota; class Bacteroidia; order Flavobacteriales; family Schleiferiaceae; genus JAIULY01. Next base: position 31,911 of record JAIULY010000010.1, read on the forward strand.
TAGGAGGCGCAACTAAAGCCTAAGGAGTGATTTGAAAATGGTGGCTTATTTGTATTGGATTTTTAAGACTCCGTCTGCTCCGAAAAGCCCCTTGCTGACAAACGCTTATTGTTGAAAGGCTTTGATTGCTAGCATTCTTTTTAGAGAGGATTCTCAAAGTAAAAATCAATGAAATTTCAATACTTTCGTCCAAAAATTGAATTATGGCTATTTTGCTATTTACGTTGGGCCTTCTGTTGATTGGTGCGGGTATTTTAGGAGCATTTTTACCCATTGTGCCTGGCCCTCCATTGGCTTGGCTGGGTGTGTTGCTTATTCATGCTTCTAGCTATGGTCCCTTTGGTTCTCGTTTTCTTTGGGGTAGTTTTGCGTTTATGGTACTCGTAACGATTTTAGATTACGTGGTTCCCATTTGGGGTACAAAAAAATTTGGCGGCACGAAAAATGGCACGCGGGGCGCAACGATTGGCCTAATTCTAGGGTTGTTTTTCATGCCCATTGGCATACTATTAGGCCCCTTTTTAGGCGCAGTAGCTGGCGAATTACTACACGACGGAAAAGATTCAAAAAAAGCGTTGCGCTCCGGAATTGGCGCACTCGTTGGCTTTTTACTCGGTACTTTTGCCAAATTTATTTATGCCGTCGCCATGCTCATTTATGCCCTGCGGTTATTCTTTTCATAAGATTTGATTAAAATTGCAGAAATGTGACTCTAGTATGTGAAGTGCGCTGTTTGTTGCTTAACTTTGTAGCATGGAATCACAATCAATTCGCAACGAGGAGCACTTGCCTTTAACTGAGGTAATCAACCACGATTATTTAAACAATGCCAAAGAGTTACGGCAACAGTTTGACACTGCCAAACCTTGTCGCTATCTCGCTTTAGATAATTTTTTGAATCCAGAATTAGCCGATCGTCTGCACGCAAACTTCCCTTCCATCGACACTTTGAATGTGAAGCGCAAGAGCTTGAATGAAGACAAAAGCGAGGACTATCACTTTGAGCGCTGGGATCCCGCTTTTACCACGTTGCGCAATGTGGTAAAAAGTCAAGCCTTCTGCGACTGGATGGTAGCGGTAACTGGAGTTGAAGATCTTCGCACAACGACAGACTCCTTGGGTTCCGGTGTGCATCAAGGTAAAAACGGCAGTTATGTAGACGTGCACGTGGATGTCAACATGAATCCGAAAGCTGGTTTGTGGCGCCGCATCAATTTATTGATTTACCTCAATAAAAATTGGAAACCCAGCTACGGCGGTGACCTAGAGTTGTGGGACAAAGAGATGACATCCTGTGAAGCAAAGGTGCCTTGCTCGCACAATATGGCCGTTATTTTCTACACCGACGACAACAGTCCACATGGGTACTCCAAAATAAACGTTCCAGAAGGTGAAACACGGAAATCTTTTTACACCTATTTCTACACACCAATCGGTGAAGGGTTCAAATATCGCGACTCCAAATTCGTTTCGCGCCCCGACGACAAATTATCTAAAAAAGTAGCCACCGAATTAAAAGAGTCTATCAAAATCAAAGCGAAACAATTCTTAAATGCATTAGGGATTCGTTCTTTAGATTTTCAAGACAAAAACAAAGATTGATTTCATGAAGAAAGCAAATGCGGAAAAAGGTCCGAAGCTCAGTTGGAAAGGGCTTCGGAATTTAGTTCAGTTATACACCTACATCAAGCCCTATCGCGTCCAATTTGCTTTAGGGCTTCTCTTTTTAATGTTGTCTTCCCTTTCCAACCTCGCCTTTCCAAAGCTCATCGGCGACCTAGTGAACGGGGCTCAGGTAGAAGATATCTCAGCTGCCATTGGTGCTACAGCAACATTGCTCGTTATTATTCTCATTGCTCAATCTGTGTTCTCTTATTTTCGGGTGGTGTTGTTTGTCAATGTTGCCGAGCGTTCCTTAGCGGCACTCCGTCAGGATGTTTACAAACACTTGATTCAACTGCCCATGAGTTTCTTTTCGCAGAAACGCGTTGGGGAATTGAACAGTCGAATTTCAGCCGATGTGACTGTATTACAAGATACCTTTACCACCACGTTAGCCGAATTTTTGCGCCAAATGATCATTATCATCGGGGGTATTGCGCTATTGAGCATTACCTCAGGGAAACTTACCTTATTTATGTTGGCGATTTTGCCTCCCATTATGATTGTTGCGGTAATTTTTGGGAAATTTATCCGAAAGTATTCCAAAACCGTGCAAGATGAAGTGGCGCAATCCAACACCATTGTTGAAGAAACCCTGCAAGGCATTCAAAGTGTAAAAGCCTATGCCAACGAATGGTTTGAAGTGGACCGTTACAAGACAAAAACAGATAAGGTTGCCGATATTGCTGTAAAGGGTGGGAAGTATCGAGCGGCATTTAGTGCGTTTGTCATATTGGGCATTTTTGGTGCCATTATCGCTGTGTTTTGGCGTGGCGCCTTGTTGATTGGCGAAGGGCAATTACAAAGTGGTGACCTCATCAGTTTTATGTTGTATTCTGTGTTTATCGGCGGATCTATTGGTGGTTTGGCAGATATCTATGCACGACTGCAAAAAGCCGTGGGTGCCACAGAGGAGTTATTGAAAATAATAGAAGAACCCAAAGAACCAGAGTTATCCGTTACAAGTGCTGTCTATCCTGACCCAGTTAAAGGTAAAATCCGCTTTGATAACCTACAGTTTGCCTATCCATCGCGTCCCGACCAACAGGTGTTAAACAATTTATCGTTGACAATCAACCGAGGCGAACAAGTGGCCATTATTGGTCCATCTGGTTCTGGCAAGACTACCATCACCAATTTACTGTTGCGCTTTTATGAACCGACATCTGGTGTGTTGTTTTTTGATGAAAAACCTGCATCAGCTTACAATTTAACCGCCTTGCGCAGTCAAATGGCCTTGGTGCCTCAGGATATTTTGCTCTTTGGGGGGACGATAAGAGAGAATATAGCCTACGGCAAACCAGGAGCTTCTGATGCAGAAATCCGTGCCGCAGCCGAACAGGCCAATGCACATGAGTTTATAGCAGCGTTTACTGAAGGATACGACACGCTGGTAGGCGAACGCGGCATTCAACTCTCTGGCGGTCAAAGACAACGAATAGCCATAGCTAGGGCTGTATTGAAAGACCCCGCCATTCTTATTCTTGACGAAGCTACATCCGCGTTGGATTCAGCATCCGAAAAATTGGTGCAAGACGCTTTGGACAAGCTCATGCAAAACCGCACTTCTATTGTTATCGCCCACCGACTTTCTACCATCAAAAATGCCGACCAAATTGTGGTGTTGAAAGATGGAAATATTGTAGAAATAGGCAATCACGCCGACCTAATGGAACGCGAAGAGGGACTATATAAAAGTTATAGAAACATGCAAGTAGTTGGTTAACTAAGTGAAAATACTATTTTTGCTGTTAACAATGAAGCAACCAACTTCTTGAAACTAAAGCAAGTTGACAAGCCTTTTGATTAGGTTTAAAGCATGAATGCCTAGGCGTTGAAAAACTGATGTACCAATGGCCACAATTACTAAAGTATGTGTTGCATTTGGTTTTATATCAATGGGTTTTCAATTTTTTTCAGGTACAATAATCAAATCCATGGGCACATCGTGGGATTCGGCTGGTAGTTGTTTCATGATTTGAAAAGGTAAAGCCACGGCAATTTTTTGCGCGGTTGAATAGTTTTTCAAGAACCGATCAAAGTAACCGGCGCCATAGCCTAGTCGGTTTTTTTGTATGTCGAATGCAAGTCCGGGAATAATGAATGTGTCAATAGGCCCGTCGTACTGTTTATCGCTACCCGGGTGAA
>JAIULY010000011.1 GCA_022565875.1 Schleiferiaceae bacterium
GGGTTGCCAGATCACCGGTTGTACCACTGGAGACAAACCATTTCGCTGAAAGAGAATCGGCGTATCACAAAGGGCACTGGCTACATCATAGCCGCTACCGTTTTGCGTATTGTAAAAAAGCCTATAAGGGTCACAACCGCTCCATTTTGAAAGGAGCGCAATCAAACTACTACTACTGCCAAGACCCCACTCGCGCGGAAAAGCAAGATGTGTCGAAACATAGTACCGCCCTATGGCCAACGGGTTGTTCTCAAACGCTATTTGAAGAAGTTTACTCAGATTTGCCGCAACGGGACTATCGTCATTCTGGGCTATCAACTGTGTGTCAAATGTTGCTTCAAACCACAGGTTGTTTTCATGGTCAAAGCTTTGCCACTGAAGAATAAATTGAGATTGGGGCACAAAAGAAACCCTGAGTTCCTGTCCCAATTTGGTGGGGAAACTCAGGGCTTTTGCACTTTCTAATACAATGTATTCGCCAGTTAATAACAGTTTTCCGTTAGCTTGAAAACTCTTGGCGTATTCCATAATGCTTTCAAAAAAAAATTACTGTTTCACTTTTGGTGTTGGCACTTCAATACCACGGACTTCGCAAAATTTCTTTACCACATCACTATGCGTTACCACCTTGTCTTCAAAGTAAGCTTTGATTTCGGCAATCTCTTCTTCTGTTGCTTCTAGTTGGTTCAAAATATTCAGCAAATGCATTTTCATGTGCCCTTTTTGAATACCCGTTGTGGTGAGCGCTCGCAAGGCGGCAAAATTTTGCGCCAAACCTGAGGCAGCGATTACACACATCAACTCTTCTGCATTGGGGTTGCCCAGCATCTGATGAGCGAATTTCACCATGGGATGCAATTTCGTCAAACCACCAACAGTACCCAAAGCCATGGGCACTTCTATCCAAAACCGGAACTGTCCATCCTTCACCTCACAGTGTGTAAGGCTGCGGTATTGCCCGTCTTTTGAGGCGTAGGTGTGTCCTGCCGCTTCAATGGCTCTAAAGTCATTTCCGGTAGCAATAACTACTGCGTCAATACCATTGTAAATACCTTTATTGTGTGTCGTTGCGCGGTAGGGCTCAATTTCCGCAATGCGAACAGCGCGTTGAAATTTCATGGCGAAGGTTTCTGGAGAGATGCCTTCATCCGCGTTAAGTTGACTCACAGGACAACTCACCTCAGCACGTACTACACAATCTGGTGTGTAATTACTCAAAATACACATCACTATTTGGATATCTTTTTCGGCAGCCGTAAAAAGATCGCTTTTTTGCACTTCACTGGTAAGTGTTTTGGCGAATTGCTCCAAGCAGCTATTGATGAAATTGGCTCCCATAGAGTCACACGTTTCAAAGTGAGCCTCCAATTGAAAGTAATTATCCATCGCTGCTGTTTTGTCTTTCAACTCGATATTGAGAATTCCGCCACCACGAGCGCGCATGTTGGCCGTCAATCCCTCAGTATCCTCAAAAAACTTGGGTGTAATCGCTTCGATAAAGGTCGTCAACTTCTCTACTGCACCCTCATACATAAAGTGTACGTGTCCAATTTTCTTGGTCGCGATAACGGAAGCTTTGAACCCACCGCGCTCGAGCCAGAATCCGGCAGCTTTTGCAGCAGCAGCAACAACAGAGCTTTCCTCAATGGCCATAGGGATGGTGTAGAGTTTTCCGTTGATTTTAAAATTCGGCGCCACACCAAAAGGCATGTAGTAATTGGTTACCGTGTTTTCAATAAAGTCGTCGTGGAGCTTTTGCACTTTAGCATCTTCATGCCAGTAGGATTGCAGAAAGGCGATGGTAGCTTCGGGATTCTTGCTGTAGGTAGCAGCTAGCCATTCTAATTTGGCTTCTTTTGTGAGCTTCGAAAAACCCTTAATCGGTTGCTTCATTTGATTCGAATCTAAAGTGAATAGCAAAAGTAACACAAAATATCACCGGAATGTTGACTTTTGAAAACCGATGAACAGAAGTGCACCAAAAAAGGAAAATTGCTGGGAATAGTAGTTGGGTAATCCTTTATAGTAGTGTATTTTTGCGGGCTTAAAATTTAATCATGCTCAGTAAAGTTATTCGTTTAGCACTTACCACCATTATCTTCGGTTGGTCTGTTTATCAGTTTGCCAATGGCAAAATCGGAAATGGTATCTTGTTCGTGTTGTTGGCCGGTTTGGTTTTACTCACGTACTTCAGAAATGAGCGCATTTTATTGTCGTTTTGGTACTTGCGTAAAAACGATTTTGACAAAGCTAAGAAGTTACTCCAAGGCATTAAACATCCAGAAGAATCGTTAGTTGGTGGTCAAGTCGCTTATTATTATTTCCTTCTTGGACTTATCGAGAGTCAAAAAGGAATTGGAGTTGCTGATAAATTATTGCGCAAAGCCTTAGCCCTAGGCTTGAAACAGGACCATGATAAAGCTATGGCGAAAATGAGCTTGGCTAGCTTTGCCGTTGCAAGACGCCGAAAGAAAGAAGCCATGATTTTATTGACTGAAGTCAAAAAACTAGATCCAAAAGGCCTACTTGACGAACAAGTCAAATTGATTAAACAATCCATGAGACGCATCTAAATGCCCCATCGCATGATGTAAATAGGGCCTGCGGTGCCGCTTCATTTTACTTAGCACCACTACTTTGCCCATGAAACGGTTTTTAAAAATTACAACCTTTGTCCTCTTGTTGATTTTCATGTCAGCAATAGGACTTTTTTTTGCTGTAAAATGGGGCGCGTTTGGCAAACTCCCTACCCTTGCGCATTTGAAGGCGCTCGAAAACAGCTACGCCTCTGAAGTTGTGGCCACTCGTGGAGAGACAGTAGGCAAATACTTTACAATCAATCGTTCAGAAGTTCGCTTTGAAGAAATCCCCACGCCGGTCATTCAAGCGCTTGTGGCCACAGAAGATGTGCGCTTTTACGAGCATTCGGGTGTCGACACCAAGAGTTTCTTTCGCGTGATTTTCAAATCCTTGTTACTGAACAAAAAGAGCAGTGGAGGCGGCTCTACATTGACACAACAGCTCGTGAAAAACATTTATGGTAGAAGTTCGGGAGGAAAAACCCAACTGCTCATCGACAAAATCAAAGAACAAATCATTGCCAAAAAGCTAGAACAAGTTTATACCAAAGATGAACTTATCACCCTCTATTTGAATACGGTTCCCTTTGGAGAAAATGTATACGGTATTGAAACTGCTGCCTATCGCTTTTTCAAGAAACCCACCAAACACCTAAAAACAGAGGAAGGCGCAGTGCTTATCGGGATGTTGAAGGCCAATACCACCTACAATCCCAAAAGGCACCCCGAGGCCGCCAAACAGCGACGCGATGTCGTTATTTCACAAATGCAAAAGGCACTGTTCATTGCCGATGCTGTGGCCGACTCGCTAAAAGCGCTCCCCCTAACCATTCGCTATCAGCAAACTACAGACGAAAACAACGCCCCGTATTTCCTAGACTTTATCCGTCCAGAATTGATAGCTATTCTAAATGAAATAGAGCGGGAAACAGGCGTGTCTTACGACTTACAAACGGATGGATTGCGCATTGAAACCACCTTGGACTTTGACATGCAACAAGCCGCCAATGCCGCTATTCGAAAGCATTTGAATGTTTTACAAAAGCAAGTTTACGCCGTTAGCAAAAAAAATCCACCTTGGAGCAAACATCCCAACTGGTTTCAAAGTCAAGAACAAAAATTGGCAGCCCAATATCCCGAAGGAGCGACTATTCAAAAACCCACCAAGCTCTATCAATACGGGACCTTTACGGATACCTTACTTTCACCAATAGACAGTTTAAAGATTGCGTTGCAACAATTACACGCCGGATTAATCACCACAGACGTTAGGACTGGTGCTATTAAAGCGTGGGTGGGCGGTATCGATCACGCAACATTCCCTTACAATTTGGTTTTAGCCGAACGCCAGGTAGGTAGCACTTACAAGCCCTTTGTGTTTTTAGCTGCTTTGGAAAACAATTTTGAGCCCTGTGATTACCACAGCAATGAGTGGGTCGCCTATGAGGAATACGACAACTGGGCCCCTCAAAACTACGACAAGAAATACGATGGCGCCTATAGCATGGGTGGGGCTTTGGCAAAATCCATCAATACGGTGACTGCCGCAGTGGCCATTTCGGTGGGCTTGGAGGAAGTAGTAGCCACAGCTTCCAGATTAACCATACCTAAGCCTTCAGAAATCACTCCCGCTCTAGCGCTGGGCGCACAAGAAATTTCACTTTACCAAATGAACCAAGCGTACAGCGCCATTGCGAATGGTGGGAAATTGCATAAACAGTATGCCATTGAACGAATCATAGACCGATCTGGCGCCATTTTATACAGCAGAAATCCCGTTTCTCCAGAAACCGTGATTGAAAAAGACCAAGCTGAAATACTGCGGTATCTATTAGAAAAGGTAGTAACCCATGGCACAGCAGCTAGTTGTAGATCGTTTGGTGTTAAAGGACATTACGGAGGAAAAACCGGTACCACTTCCAATTATTCGGACGGCTGGTTTATTGGGTTCAACAACAAGTATTCAACAGCCGTTTGGGTAGGACACCAATACCCCGTCTTATCTATGCCTTCGTATATCGGATCGAGCACGAAAACAGCGTTGCCGATTTGGTCGTACTACACCGTTTCGATGGAAAAATCCAAACAACACTCGCACGCTTTCACCCAACGGATGCCTGCAATTGGAAGTGACTTGTTACACCAATTGGACTGCGCTGATTTTATAGAAACCGATAGCTTCTGGGATTGGCTTTTGGACAAAGAAGACGATGGCGAACGCGAAATGCCAACCACAGACACTAAAACGAAGAAAAGACGCAATACAGGCAAAAGTTTTTGGGATCGTCTTTTTGGACGTTAAAAGCTCTCATTAAAAGGCTCTTACAGAAATTAAAAAAACAATCCATCTTGCAAACCAACCTGTTTTTGGTTGTTTTATCAAATTGTTAATTCTTTGTAAATTGCGGGTTCAAAACACAACAAAACATTTCAGACCCTTCCCCGCGATGTTCGCTCCAAAAAAAAGAGGTTTTATTCTATTTATTTTTGTCCCGCTAATCATTCTTGGGTTAAGTCCCCTGAGTTTTGAGTACTCCATTTCTGGAAAAGGTGTATTGTTACCCGCTAGCGAATGGGTGCTCGAGCGAACCGATGATGGCAATTTAATGTCATCGTTACTCAATAATGCAACCGGCACAACAGACAGCTATCAGATAACTGAATTTCAGCGCGGTGATGTGGCTAACCTGCAACTCAATACCAAAATGTTGGCGGGTGGATTTATCAAAGCAGGCGACACCATTGCGACCATTCTCTCCAATGAGGAGCAGCGGCATTTTATCGAACTCCTTGGACAACTTGAAGTCCTGAATAAAGAACTCATTTTTTATACAACGGGACAAAAACCCGAAGATGTAGAAACTGCTGCTGAACAGTTAAAATTGGCGCAGCAGGAGCTCGAAACGGAACGCAAGTTATTGGCGCGAAGCAAAATGCTCTTTGAAGACTCTGTCATTTCCATGCAAGACTTTGAAATTGCTGAAAACCAACTTCAAGTTAAAGCCATTTCGGCACAAATTGCAGCTGCTCGTTATCAATCTGCCATTACAGGAGAAAAACCCGAGCAAGAACAATTGTTATTGGCTAAAATTGACGCCACTACATGGCAACTCGAGCAAGTGAAACAGCGCTTAGCCAACTTCTCCATGCAAAGTCCATTCAACGGCATTGTTTTAACAAACCGAGGAACTGCATCAAAAAACACACTTGTCCGTTTGGCAGACACCACCAATTATGTGGCCGTGATTCCTCTAGAAGTCAAGCACACCTCCTTAATTACACCGCAACAACCGGTCACCCTGACCTCAAATGGACAAGTCATTGAAGGATTCATAGCCGCAATAGACAACACTGTGCAGTTTGTTGATGGCAAACAAGCGTTTTTTGTGACCGTAAATTTTCCACATCACCCGAATCTAAAGCCCGGACAATTTGCTGAATTTGAAATTCATGCAGATGATGTTTCCGCATTTACCTATTTGACGCGAACCTTTGGAAAAAACCCTTAAATGGCACGGGTTCGATACGAGAGAAAATACTTGGTACCCAACGCGGCCGTGACCCCCTTGCGCAAAGCCATAGCTCCCTTTGTCCGCCCGGATACTTTTGCTCCTTTAATTAACGGAAATCCCCAATACACAGTAAAGAGTATTTACTTTGACAGTCCCAGTAATGGGTCTTTTTTTGAGAAACTCGAGGGATTTAAAAACCGCAAAAAATTACGAATCCGAGGCTATGACCAGCAGACATCTGATAGTGAAGTCTTTTTTGAAATCAAACGAAAGTTAGAAAACCGCATTGCCAAAACACGTGCAAAGCTGCCTTTTGCTACTGCACTTGACATTTTGGCAAACAACAATCGCGACGCACATCTCAGCCCGGGCACAAAGGAATACGATGACATCGGACGTTTTTTATACAACATGCATCGCTTTCATCAAACCCCGCGCAACTTAGTTGTTTATGATCGTGAACCGTATCACGGGAAACTAGATGCAGGAGTTCGCATTACGTTTGACAAAAATATTCGAAGCAAATTGCTCCCTCAATTACATGAACTCTACCAAGACGAAGACCTCAAATTGGTTTGGCCGGATCATTTTATTCTGGAAATCAAATATTTTACAGACCATATGCCCTCATGGGCTGCGAGTATCGTACAGCAATTCAAACTGCGCCACGAGGCCCTCTCAAAATATGCGGAAGGCCTAACCTGCCACAATCAATACCAAACCATTATTGCATCATGAGAAACGAGTTTCAAGATTTTTTCCTGTTTGACCTCACCGTTCCCGAGGCTATCGCCAACCTGTTGGTCGCTTTGATGTGCGGGGTTCTTATCGCCATCCTCTATAAAGTTACCTATCGCGGGCTGAGTTACTCGGCCAACTTCACCAATTCTATTATCATGCTTACGATGATAACAGCATTGGTAATCATGGTCATCGGAAATAATTTGGCTCGTGCATTTGGGCTAGTGGGCGCCATGTCCATCATTCGCTTTCGGACAGCGGTAAAAGATGCCCAAGACATCATGTTTATCTTTTTCGCGTTGGGTATTGGCCTAGCTGCTGGAAGCGGTATGTACGCCATTACCCTTACGGGAACCTTACTCATAGGGCTTGCTTTTTTTATTACCACAAAATGGAATCGCGAAAATCCTGCAAAACGAGAACTCCTCTTGCAAATTATTTCACCTACTGACGCCGACACCTCTTCTGCCGGTACTGAAATACTGGAGAATTACTGCCAATACTACAAGGTCGTCAATGTAAAAAGTGTAGGTGAACCCGATTTGGGCTTGCTCGAAACCTCGTTTTACATTCAACTAAAAAAGGAGTCTCAAGCCGATAAAATCGTTAAAGAACTGCGTCAACTCAATGGCATTCAATCCGTAAACTTATTTTTTGATGAACAATAAACCCTGTAAATACCGCTATTTGGCGTTGCCTTTTGCAGCACTGCTTGCTGTAATACTGCTCTCGTGCGACAAAAGCAAAAACACACCCACTACCTCCCCAAGTGCGCGTTTTATTGAAATGGAACTCGTGGGGGTACTTGACAAAGTAGCTAAAGAAACATCAGGGCTGGCACTTTGGGGAAACACTTTGATCACCCACAACGACAGGGGGAACACAAATGAACTCTTTTTCATAAGCACCGCCACAGGAGTACTTGAAAAAACATTGACCGTTCAAAACGCTACCAATACCGACTGGGAAGATTTAGCCATTGATAACGAATACCTGTATATCAATGATGCCGGAAACAATGATGGTGACCGCAGGGATTTGGGTATTTACAAGGTGCCAAAAACTTTTTCACAAGGTGTTGCGGTAACAACAGAACGCATTGCCTTTACCTACCCTAGTCAAACCCAGTTTACGCCGAACAAAAATCACAATTACGACTGCGAAGCACTCATTGCCTTTGGAGATAGTTTGTTTTTCTTCACTAAAAACAGAGGCAATAACCAAACCGATTTGTATCGCATTCCTAAAATTGGGGGCAACTTTGAAGCAGAATGGTTGGCCAATTACAACACCGAATGCCTCATTACTGGAGCCGCGATTCATGCAAATGGAAAAAAAATAGCCCTATGTGGTATCGACAACAAAAAAGATGTATACCTGTTTTTGCTCTCTGATTTCGAGGGAAGTGCCTTTTTTTCGGGTAGCGTAAAAAAATATTACCTTGGCCGCTTCGATGTTTATGGGCAAGTAGAAGCCGTTGAATTCGTTGGTGATGACTTGTTTTTAACAGCTGAAAAAGTAAAAAAATATGGCCTCCCGCCACGCCTATTTCGCATTGGAAGTGAAGCATTCGATTAGAGCAATTTACACCATAGCCTCATGAAAGTATTAAAGACCTTCCTTTTACGCGTTGCCTTTTCTCTATTAGTCCTAGTTTCTGCTCAGGCACAAGTCACCTTTCAAGCAGCGCCCCACTCTTTTGAAGAAATGTTGGGCAAAGCTCAAGAAACGGGGAAACACATTTTTATAGATGCCTACACAGATTGGTGTGGACCGTGTAAACTAATGGATACCGAAGTTTTCTCCACCACTTTTGTTGGCGATTATATCAATGAGCGGTTTGTATCGTATAAATTTGAGGTGGAAAAAGACAGTTTAGGGCAGCAATTGGCCATGAAGTTTGGCATTTCTGGATACCCTTCATTTATTGTATTACACCCCAATGGTAAGTTGCGTTTGGTTACTTTGGGTTATAATGATGCCGAAGGATGGCTAAAAGGATTTATGGACAAAATGAACGCGCCCGAAGAAAGTTTTTCCGGTATTTCGACCACACTTGCTCTTGAATGGCCAGAGCTATATATCAAAGCCTTTGTTCCGGAAAATGGTCGTCGCGCTTTTCCAGATTCTACTAGTTTAATGGCGTATTTAGCAGAAAAAAACTGGTACGATGAAATACCTTTTCGCATAGCGCAACGCTTTCAGTGGTTGCTGCCCGAGGCGTATCAAGCTAAAATTATCGACAACAAAGAACGCGTCACTTCTTTATTTGGCGCCGATGCCTATTATAATTTCACCTTGCGTTACTTCGAACAAAAAATTCAAAAGGCAATAAAGGCAGCTGCATACGAAAAAGCGATGACACACATTACAGACCTAGAAACAGCACTTCCGGATAGTGAGGGAAACGCTCGCTTTTATAGGATAGAGGTTTACCTCAAGCAACAAGATTTCAACGCGTTAACGGCCTTATTACAAGCTCAGATCGACGACCTGCATCCGAGAGAAATCAATCACTATAGTTGGGAGTTGTATTTGGAATGCGAGGACATGAGCGTTTTAAACACAGCCGCGACCTGGATGAGCACAGTGGTAAAGGAGCATGCTGAATATCCGTATTACGACACCTATGCGGCACTGTTGTATAAAACGAAGCACTACGAAAAAGCGACCAGCTGGGCGATAAAGGCCATTGCATTAGGCAAGAAACAAGGAGAGGACACCTCAGAAACAGAAGCCTTGTTGGATGAGCTTCTGAAAAAATAGAACGCTTATTTCCAGAGCTGTGCAGACAATAAATTACACTAGAACCTAAAAATTTGCTAGTTGTTCTTGTAGCAAACGAACCACCTTTTTCTCTATGGGAAACGTCATCATCTCTTGTGAGAGCTTTGCCAAAGGCACCCATTCAAACACCTGACCATCAGCACCTATTTCAGGTACAACTTGCCCCTGCATCAAACTCACAAGATAATACACATTGATGACCTGAACACCAGGCGCAAAAACAGATTCCACAAAAAAGTCGGTGGTGTAAAAGTGTTGCCCTACAGAGATTGCAACATCACATTCCTCTCGAAATTCACGCAAGAGACAGTCGATGGTGCCTTCGCCAAATTCTAGACCACCACCGGGAAACTTTGTGAAGCGCTTGCCTTGAAATACTTCTGTAGAAAGTAAAACTTCGTCATTGGCATTTCGCAAAATGCCATACACGCGCACTGTAAAATCAGGCATTTGAGAGTGTTGAGGGTTTTGAGGCTCTTGTCATTTCGCGTTTTCTCGGTGGGCCAGGCAGCGCTTCCACCTGAAATCCAACAGCTTTCATGGCTCTTTTAACGCTCCCTTTAGCGCAATACGTTACCAAGCTCCCTCCGGGTTGTAGCGCAGTGTACAGCTTCAAAAAAATGGCTTCCGTCCAAAGTTCGGGCTGAGCACTGGGTGCAAAGGCATCAAAATAAATCAAATGATATTCATTTGGGGTGGGTTGCCAAGCTTCTAGGGTAGCTTGTACTTTCAGCAATCTAAAGTTTTCCGTGAGTGGAAAAGCGGTCTCCCAGGGTGCTCGATGCAATTTTTCAAAAAGAGCTTGACTATTTTGAAAAGAGAGGACACTGCTATAGTTTAAATGTTGCCATAGCGCACTTTCAATGGGATAAGCTTCAAGCGCTGTGTAATGTACCTGTTGTACCTCAGCAATAGAAAAAGCCGTGAGTAGTGCGTTTAGGCCCGTTCCGAGACCGACTTCCAAAATAGAAAGCGAGGGAAGTGTAGCAAAGGCCGATAAGCCATTTGTAATAAACACGTGCATAGACTCTTGCACAGCTCCGTGAATGGAGTGATAATGCTCATCCCAAACGGGCACAAAAATCGTAGAAGACCCGTCAGCGGTAACTCGAAGCTCGCGATGGATGCTCATTCAGCAATGGTCAATTTTTTGATTTTGGGGATGGGCCCTTGACAGAAAATTTGATGACAACTGATGCACGTAGTTACCATATTGTTGAAATTCTCTTTCACCGAGCCTGGGTCAGAGTTCACAATGCGCTCCATAGATTCAATGTAAGTCTGCGCCAAAGCTTTATACGTATCATTGATATCGTTGGGGTTGGTGGCTACAGCCGAATGGATGGTATAGAAATCTTCTGGAAAGGATTGCGGTACTTCACCGCGCTCCACCATACTTTTCAAGTCTTGGTTGTCCTCGTACATTTTACGCATCAATTGCGCCAATTCTGAGGGTTCATATAGTTTTGGAGCTTCTTCAACCGCATTGGTCACAGCGGTTTCATCCGCTTCAGAAGGGGTTGCGTTTTGACAACCAACAGCAGCAGCAATAACAAGCATTACCACAAAACTTAGGGTAGATAATTTAGCCATAAAAAGAAGTATAAGGGAAAAAAAAGCCTGTGATCGACTCACAGGCTTTCTAAATTATTTTATTAAAACACCGGTTGCCATGAAGGTCAAACGCTCTTCAGGTTCGGTGATCGCGGCGATTTCTTCAGCAGATTTTCCTGCATCTTCAGCTTGATGACGCAACCAATCTACGTCTAAAACTTGACGCTTGGCCATCCCTTCAATGATGGTTTCTTTACCAGCAGAGTTCATAGGTACAAAAAACTCATAATCTTGAAAACGCACCAACATGGATTTTCCGTTTGCCAATTCTAAGTCCATCCAGCAGCCCTTCTTTTGGCAGCATTCTGTAATGACGCCTGCTATCTTTACGTTAGCCGAATCAGTTGTTTCGAGCATGGCGAAAAGTTCATCTGCTTCTAGCACATTGTCTGGAGTCATATTTTCGTCACCGAAAATCTCATAAGCTGGTGCTGCTGTTTCCTCAACAACTTCAGCTGTAGCTGTATTGGCTTCTTCAGAATTTTGACCACAAGATAGAAGCAACAAGCTTAAACCCGCGGAAACCAACATAAGTTTGTTCATAATCAAATCGTATTAATGAATGTAAATAAGGCTGCAAAAGTAACGAAACTTATTGATCAAACAGCTATTTTAACTTCCACTAACAATTGGGATTAAGGCAAATTCCTTAGAGAACCAACCGCATCTTGAGATTATAAAGCAATTCTGGAATTTCAACGATTTGATGTTGTCTGGAGACAATACCCATAAGGCCGGCATTGAGCGCTCGACCACGATAATCTTGTGATGTAACTCCGATAACAGGGGGTTGATTGGGTAACTCGCTCAATTCTTCTAGAAACTCGAAGCCACTTTTTGGCGATAACTCGAAATCATAGATGATTGCATCGAAAGTGTGCGATTTAACGGCCTCAATGGCTGCTGATCCTGATTTCACTACTTTAATGGCGGCGCCACAACGCTCCAAATACATTTGCATGAACAACACGTACACTTCGTTGTCGTCTGCTAGCAAAATTTGCCAACCTGTTAAGTCTAAATTTTTCCTGACCATAGTCTTTATTTTTAAGTAAGTGTACATTGTACACTTTATGAAGTTCTCACAAAAAAACGAGTTGAAACTCGTTTATATTATACACGCTTGATACATTAAAAGTTTTGCCAAAGATACCGAAATCTTTTTAAAGCTCGCGTTACGCTTTACAAAACTTAATCTAAGCTAAATAAAAATTTCTTTGGGGAGCCAACCAATTCACACGAGAGCCTACTGTTCTTCGGTGAGTGGCACAGATACTTCGGCGGGCATATAGGTTACGCGAAGTTTATCTATAAACCCAATGAAATCGGTAATTTTTTCGGGCGCCTCACAGACCACATAAACCGTTTTTCGTTGTTTTTTGACCTTAAAGGTCAATACTACTTCGGGCAAATCGGCTACATTACAGGTGTAGGCACTGTCCAAGTTGTGGATTTGAAGATTCAATAATTGCTTTTGTAGTTGCAACAAGTCAGACTCCCCCAATACATTTTGTGCCTCGCCTATCAGTGGAACATTTCTTTTACCTTCGTACTTCAGCACGCCTTTGTGGTCTATTTCCATTTGGTATTCTGGGCACGCTCCAAGACAAGGCCCTGTGGATATGTACACCGTGTACGGATCAGCGGGCTGTATTTCATCAAAAGTTACAGTATTCAGCTCTTTCTTGGTGGAACAACTGAATAATACGAAAAGAAAAGCCATTGTCAATACCGTTATGTTTTTCATTTTTGAGGGGTTTTCTCTTTGTAAATCACTGACTATCTATTTGTGTTTTTGAAAATCATCCAAGGTGTAAAGCGGCGAGCCTCCACCCTATTTGTTTTCTCTTTTCCGTTTACAAAGAAAAGGTATATTTTGTGTTTAGCGATCTGTAAGACCAAATCGAAGTGAAAAAATATGGCTATACATGGCAACTGACTGATCGCCAATGTCCGTTAAAGCATAATCTACCGAAACACCTTTGTAGTGGAAACCCAATCCCAAGTTCGGTTGCACGGATGTGTATTGGGAATCGTCAAAATTGCGTTCTCTTTGGAAATTGCCGACCCCACCGCGCAGAAATACAAACTTTTTATAGCCCAATTCAAAGCCAAAACCGGGGTACAAACTTGCCACACTACTACTAACAATGGCATTTCGCTCCCCGTCAAAAGTAGCATAGGCTGACAATTCCATCAAAAGTGAAAAGTTCTCGTTTAAATCAAAGAGACGACCAGCGCCGAGGAGTACCTTAGGCAAAGTAAGTTCCAGTCCATTTTCTGGCATGGCATTCCCTGTTTCTCGGAAGACTTCCTCCAGTTCATCCGTTTTGATGGCCCACGTGTTGACAGTGGTCGTGATGTCGCGACCCATTGCCCCAAAGCGCCATTTGCCCCTTTGATATTGCACACCGGCATCAAGTCCAAAACCAAAAGCATCGGCAAATTGCCCTAAACTGCGGTATATAATTTTCCCATTCCCCCCATAGCTCAATCCTTCTATTTTCGCCGATTTCCTGCCATAAGAAAAGATAAATGCGTAATCAGCAGCGGAAAATTTGGTAATCCTATCGTAGTCAATATTGCCATCTTGGTCGCGGAGTTGGAGTGTATTTTGAATATTATCAATACCAAAACGAATTAACGATACACCAACTGCGCTGCGTTCATCGAGTTGGTACACCCCCGCTAAATAGTCGTATTGAGCAATAGAAGCAAAATACTCGGCGTGCATAATACCAAAGTCCATTTTTTTATCTCCATGAACAATACCCGCTGGATTCCAGTAACCTGCATACACGCCTTCTACATTGCCAATTACACTGTTTGCCATGCCCATCGATCGGGCATCCACGCCAATATTTAGAAACTCGTTGCTGTATTTTCGAGCAGTGCCGTCCTGCGCACGAGCAAACCAGCTTACCGACAGCGCCACTAAAACAAGCAGCGCGCGGAGAATATCATGATGCATATGGTTAAAAAATAAAGGACAAAGAAAACGAAAATCCCTTTTAAAACAACACAATTGGTTTAATATTGCATCACCATTATGAAAAAGCACATTCCAAATAGCATTACCCTGGGCAACCTCCTTTTAGGACTACTCGGGATCATTCAAATTTTCCAAGGGAATTACACCACAGCCATACTGCTTTGTCTTGGCGGTATGTTTTTAGACTTTTTTGACGGGCTAGCGGCTCGCTTGCTTGGCGTTTCGGGCGAATTGGGCAAGCAACTCGACTCTTTGGCTGATGTCGTTAGTTTCGGCGTATTTCCGGGTTTACTGTTTTGGCACATTGGTTATTATTATTTTGAAGTGGGTATCATGGCCTACTCTGGATTATTTATTACCCTAATGAGTGCCTATAGACTGGCGAAATTTAACATAGACACCCGACAAACAGATCAATTTCTAGGGATGCCCACGCCTGCTGGTATGCTATTTATTTCTAGTATCGTTTGGGTGGCCATTACTCAAAAAGGCAGCTTTTGGTATGAATTGCTTTATCAATCACTATTTTACCCAGTAATGGCACTATTAATAGGTGGATTGCTGGTCTCCGAAATTCCACTACTGGCATTGAAATTCAAAAACTACAAAATCAAAGACAATGCTTTCCGCTACTCTTTAATCGGAGGCGTTGCGCTATTAATATTGATTTTAGGGATAAAAAGCGTTCCTTTTATTATACCTTTGTACTTGGTTTTATCTGTGTTTTCTAATGTAGTCAAACGTTAGTAATCCGATAAATACCAACGACAACGCACACATTATCTCGTTAACACACATAATTCAACATGAAATTCAGAGCTGAAATTGACGTAATGCCGCTAAAGGCCTTACTAGATCCACAAGGAAAAACTGTAACTGCAAGCATGAAAAACATCGGACTTGCTGAGATTGACAATGTACGCATTGGCAAGCACATCACGCTAGAAGTGGAAGCTGCTGATGAAGCCACGGCCACGGACAAAGTGGAAGAAGCCTGCAAAAAACTTTTGACCAACCAAATTATGGAGAGTTACGAGTTTCGCATTAGCGCTTTATAAATTCGAACTACAAAATTTTGCCCTGCTGCTTTCTTTAGCGGCGGGGCTTTTTTTCGTTTAAAAAAACATCCCCGTTGAACATTCTCGCTCACCTATTTTTATCCTTTGACAATCCCGCAGTAATGGTGGGGAATTTCATTGGGGACCATGTCCGCTCCAAAGACCTACAACGCTTTGATTTACCTACACAGTTTGGCGTGCGCTTGCATTGGGACATCGACCAATTCACTGATAACCATCCGGTTGTTATGCAAAGCAAAATGCGGCTGCGACCGAAGTACCGCAAGTATAGCCCTGTGGTAGTAGATATTTTTTACGATCATTTCCTTTCTAAAAATTGGAATACCTACCACAAAACTCCGCTTCTCGAATTCTCCCAGCAATTTTTTGACACTTGTAATACCGTTTGGGAATCCCTACCTGCCTCTGCACAGCACATGTTACCATATATGCAAAAGCACCAATGGCTAATTGCTTATGGTGACTTTGAGGGCTTGGGGCATGTTTTTAATGGGATGAGCAGAAGAGCATCCTTCCAATCCAAGATGGAAGGTGCGGTGCAAGATTTGCAAAACCACTACGAAGCCTATTCAACTGAATTTGAAACGTTTTTCCCTGAGCTCATCACCTTCTCGAAAAATCGTTATTCCTTTTATCACAATCAATTGAAGTAAACACAAATGCGCTACCTACTTTTTTCTATGCTCACTTTTGGTTGGGTTATAATGGGCTTTGCCAACAAGGAGACGCCAAAATACTTTGGTTTTCAACAACTTTCCAACACCACTTTTGCAGACGAAAAAGAGTACCCCAAAGACTATTTCGCTCCACCTTTAGACATTCCACTTGTTTTATCTGGGAATTTTGGTGAGTTGCGCAGCAATCATTTTCATTCAGGGATCGATATCAAGACACAAGGCGTTACTGGCAAAAACGTATTGGCTTCCGCCGATGGTTACGTCAGCCGCGTAAAAATTTCTCCGTGGGGCTATGGAAAAGCCGTTTACATTACGCATCCCAATGGCTACACTACTGTTTATGCGCATTTAGATGAAATTTTGGGTGACTTGGGCGCCTACATCAAACAGCAACAGGTGCAGCAACAGTCCTTTGCGGTAGATTTGTTTCCAGGTAAAAACAGATTTTCATACGTCCAAGGACAAGTCTTCGCCAAATCGGGGAATAGCGGGGGCAGCGGTGGGCCACATTTGCATTTTGAAATTAGAGAAACCGCTACAGAACGCCCTGTAAATCCGCTGCACTTTGGCTTTGCCATACAAGACAACATACCGCCTGTTATTCAAGGTGTTCAGGTGCATCCACTTTCCGAAGATGCTGACGTCAATGGTCTGCATCACCCCTTTGCCGCACAACTCGATGTGCAGGGAAAAGGCGTGTATGCCTTGCGCAACACCATTACCGCCGCAGGAGATATCGGCTTCTCTATCAATACATTCGACCGACAAAATGGCGCCTCCAATCAAAATGGTGTGTACCGGGTAGAAATGTTTGTAAACAATGAAAAACGGTACGACTTTAAAGCGGATAAACTCGACTTCAATGAAACGAGATACCTCAATGCCCTAATTGATTATGAACGATTTTACAAACTCAAAAACCGCTACCACAAAACCTTTTTAGAACCAGGGATACGCCTGAATATGTTCCCGTATATCCACCCACAACGCGGCGTCGTATCTATTTTGCCCGACAGCTTGTATCAGGTAGAAATTCGCACCAGCGACATCGAAGGCAACCAATCGGTGGTAAAATTTGAAGTGCGCGGCAAGCCCATTACTAGAGTCCCCGACGATGTTCACTCAGACTCACTCATAAAACACAATCAAAGTTATTACTTTCAAACAGATAGTGTCCGCATTCAACTGCCAGCTCATGTGTTGTATCGCAATACCCCATTTACGTACGCATTTGAGAGTAAGCGCAATGCAGTTGTTTCTGGCGTACATCATATTTTAGAGGGTAGCGTACCCGCTCACAAATATTTCACTGTGAAGATAAAAGCCAATACCACGGCATTACAACACCGCGAAAAAGCATGCGTGGTCAGCTTCACTGCCAACAATGGATTGGTTTACGAAGGAAAAGCATGGGAGGGCGATTGGTTAGTAGCCTCCACGAGATCTTTTGGTGCGTATGCAATTGCTATAGATACGATAGCCCCGAAAATCACACCTTTAAATAGTGTGGCAAACAGCAACATCAACAAACAGCAAACCATCGCTTTTAAAATAACGGATGACTTGTCCGGCGTGGACAGTTTTCGAGGAACTGTCAATGGAAAATGGGTAGTAATGGACTATGATCCAAAGACATCACGATTGGTATACACCATTGACGAAACCACAACATCAGGCAGAAATACCTTTGAGTTGACCGTGACAGATAATCTGGGAAACCAAAGTAATTACACCGCCAATTTCACAAGATAACCTAAAGGGAATGTTAAAAATAGAATTCCCAAAACTTTATAAAATAAGATTGGTGAGTTTGAGTTAACTTTGTAGCCACATGAATACGATGAGATACCTTTTCAGCATACTACTTGTTATTGCAATGACGAGCCTGGGGTTACGCGCACAGTCTTCGTCTATCGACACAACCGCTATCCGCAGCACACCACGTCCGGTGGTGCAATTCTCTGGGGTGGTGATTACCAACGATTCCATTCCTTTGTTTATTCCGTTTGCTCATTTGCGCGTTCGCGGGCGTTACCAAGGAACCATGAGTGATGCTGAAGGTTTTTTCACCTTGGCGGCGATGAGTGGTGATACCATAGACATCACCAGCTTAGGCTTTAAAAAAGAAACCTTGGTCATACCAGATTCATTGAAAGGTAAAGGGTATTTGATTCAAATTTTCATGGCGCGCGACACTACGTTACTCGATGAAATCACACTTTACCCTTGGCCTACACCAGAGCGATTTAAGTATGCGTTTTTAAATATGGACGTCAACCAAACCGAGTTGGATATAGCGCGTCGCAATCTTGCGATAGAAGAATTGCGAGCACGGGCCGCCGCCATGGGATCTAGTGCAGAAGAAATGCAACGCTACGCCATTGCCATCCAAAATCAACAGATGTACAACTCCAATAGGTACTACGGTGGTACTGGTGGGGCCGCAATTCTAGGAGCACTGTCTAATCCATTCTCTTGGGCACAGCTGTTTGAGGCAATCAATAGGGGTGACTTCAAGCGGAGATAGCAGATGCGACAATCCTTTTGGGCAATTCTTTTTTTGGCCTTTGCCGCTCGTGTTGCTTATGGTCAAGCCCATGTTATTGAGTGTGCTTTTGTAGACCAGAAAGGCAAACCCGTTTCGCAAGCGTTCATCAATATTAATGGAGTAACAGCAGTTTCCGACTCCTTGGGTAAAGCTACCGTAACGCTCGCCACCCCAACCGATACATTACAAATTTTAGTACGGCACATTAGTTACCAGCAAATTACGGATCGCATTTACACCAAAAAACAGCAACGCATTCGTGTAACTTATAAACTATCCGAGTTTTCCACAGAACTAGAAGCCGTTGAAGTGCGCGATGAAAGAGCTAGAATGGAGGGCACTACAGTTATTCAGGCGCGTGAAGTAGAATTTTATGCGGGGCCTACCTCTAGTGTAGAGGGTTTGATCAAGACGTTGCCCGGCGTATTTAGCAACAGTGAACTCTCCAACCAATACAATGTAAGAGGCGGTAGTTTTGACGAAAACCTCGTCTATGTCAATGGTATAGAAATTCACCGACCCTTTCTAGTGCGTGCCGGCCAACAAGAAGGCCTTAGCTTTATCAATCCCGACATGGTAGAAGCGGTAAACTTTTCTGCTGGCGGCTTTGAAGCGCGTTATGGCGATAAAATGTCTTCGGTTTTAGATATCCGCTACCGCAAACCCACAGCATTTGGTGTGCGTACTCAAGCTAGTTTCATGGGGGGAAGTGTTACCACAGAAGGTATTTCCAAAGACAAAAAATTTACCGCTATGGGCAGTGCGCGGTACCGCACCAACCAACTTTTGGTAGGGAGCATGGATACCGATGCAGATTTCCGTCCACGATTCACCGATTTGCAAGCCTATCTTACTTATGAAATAAGTACCCGCTGGGAATTGTCTTTTCTGGGCAACTACTCCAAAAACATCTACAACCTGATTCCCACAAGTCGCACCACAGACTTTGGCACGTTGCAAGAAGCCTTAAGGGTAAATATATTTTTTGAAGGTCAGGAGAATTACAACTTTACCACGCGTTTTGGCGCCTTTACAGGAACGTATAATGCATCCGACAAAATGCAAATGAAGTTTACAGGGGTGATCTTTCAAACAGTAGAGGAAGAAAACTTTGATGTCATTGGCCTGTATCGCCTCAATGAACTAAACAATGACTTGGGTAGCGATGATTTTGGCGAAATTGCGTTTTTGAGAGGCGTAGGTGGTTTTCACAACTACGGCCGCAATACGCTTGACGCTTTGGTATACAACTTTGACTATCAAGGCACTTACATAGAAGAAGACAACAGCTGGGGCTGGGGTATAAAGTGGCAAGGCGAAGACATCATCGACCGCTACAAAGAGTTTGAGCGCATCGATTCCGCAGGCTATAGCGTCCCCTTCACAGGCCCAAGTGTACAAGATTGGATTGATCGCAACATTAATTATGCAGAAGGTTTAGATCTATTTGAACATTTTGATTCAAGAGAAGCGGTGAGAAGCGACCGGCTAATGGCCTTTGTTGAAAACAACCGGTCTTGGGATAAGAACGGCAATAGCTTTCGTTTAAATCTAGGTCTCCGCGCGCAGTATTGGTCGTTGAATGGGCAGACCATCGTCAGCCCTAGAGCCAACTTTTCTTGGAAACCCAATTGGAAATCCGATTGGGTTTTTCGCGTGGCTTCCGGTTATTATCAACAGCCTGCATTTTATCGCGAAATGCGCAATTTAGCGGGAAGTATCAACCGCGATATTCGCGCGCAGCAATCCATACATTTTGTAGCGGCTGCCGATTATGGATTCAAGGCCAAAGACAGGCCCTTCCGCTTGGTTACGGAAGTGTATCACAAGCAAATGAACTATTTGATTCCCTATGAAATCGATAACGTTCGGCTGCGGTATAGCGCATTAAACGAAGCCGTTGGTTTTGCAACAGGGATTGATACACGCGTGCATGGAGAGTTTGTGCCCGGCACAGAGTCCTGGGCGAGTTTTTCGCTATTTACGGTACAGGAAAACATCGAGGGGGATGGCGCAGGCTTTATCCCTAGACCAACGGATAACAGGTTTAGCTTCAGTATCTTTTTTCAAGATCACTTGCCCAACAACCCATCATCAAGGGTGAGTCTCACCTTATTTTTGGGTGGCGGTTTTCCTCATGGCGCACCACAAACCCCTCGCAAGGAGCAAATTCTTCGTGCTCCCTTGTACCGTCGTGTAGATATCGGTTTTATAAAAGTCTTGAAAGATGAAACCATTACTTCCAATTGGAAAGCTATGAAGCCCTTCAAAGCCTTTTGGGTCTCTGTAGAAGTTTTCAACTTATTGCAAATTAGAAATACCGTTTCATATCTTTGGATCCGAGATATCAGCACCGCCAATCAGTACGCCGTGCCCAATTACCTCACCGACAGATTAATTAACTTAAAGGTAACTGCCAAATTTTAATGCGACTCGTAGACACTATCCCCCACCCTGTTTTCAAAATATCTGTATTTGCCATGGAACTGTATTTCTATGTAGAAATAGAAGCAGGCCCCATGAAACAATGCTTCAAATACACTAAAGATATTGTCCCCAACATCGCCAAATTGAAGGCCACTATGGACGATAGCTTCTTAAAAGAGGCGCACGAAAACTTCAATGCCATGTACCGCAATTTTAGCGCAGCATTGGAGAAGGCTAAAACAGAACAATGAATGCCTTGCCATTTCAAGCGCACTTTTTAATCACACACAGCGACGAATAGGCGCAACGTTTTTTTTATTTTTGGACTGTTAAAACAGGAACTATAGCACCCTCTGGTATTTTTTTCGAAAAATTTTTCGGGGTAAAGGATGTGTTCCAAAAGTAAAACTCCAAACGGAATATCGCCATCCATACACCACTGTCAACGCTTAACATTAAAAACACAATCTCCACATGAAAAAGTCCCTTATCAAAATAGCTATAGTACTCGGCGTAGTGCTGATTGGCGTTTTTTCATTCCTGTATTGGGGTGTTTACGATTATGGCAGCCGTTCGGGTATTGTCATTCGCGTAAGCAAAAAAGGTGCGCTTTTCAAAACTATGGAAGGCCAGTTGAATCTCCAAACCTTTGGTGCACTAGAACGCCCTAATGCCATGACAGAAACCTTCGATTTCAGTGTCGATAAAAAGGACGAAGTCGTTTTTCAACAGCTAAAAGATGTTAGTCTGTCCGGTGAGCGTGTGCGTTTGGAATTTAAAAAACGTTATGTACAAGTACCTTGGCGCGGCGATTCCAAGTATTTTGTAACCGAGGTCGTGCGCTCTGAGCAACCCAACGCCAAAAAAGAACGCACGAACCCGTATCGCGAAAACCGAGAAACCCCGACCACTCAGCTTTAGCAATTATTGCAAAACCAACGGTATGGCTTGCGCTGTTTGGTCTACGCGCCACTCCAAAAGCACATGCCCACGTGGCAAGTCGGCGGTTGATACACACCACAAATCGTTTGCGTTGCGAAACGGCTGCCGAGCGACACGTGCCCCTGTTGGCGAAATGAAATACACCTCCGGCTGAAATGAACAACAAGAAAAACAGACTTCTGTAGTAGCGGGATTTGGAAAAACACGCAGCAACGACTCTACCTTGTCCGTTTCACTTGGCACATCCAACCGCGATGGTTGGCTTTCCTGTACATTTTGTTTTAGCTGTGGCTGAACGCCTAGTAAAGTCCGAGCACAAGACGGGTTGGCGATGTAAAACGGGCTAAAATTATAGGTAGGAACAGCCACCAACAAACCATTAGCAATGCGAACCACTTGGATCGGAGAGCACAGCTCATTTTGATGAACATCAAAACCTTGAAAAGGACTGTTAGCAGAAATAGAGCCCGAAATAGCCACACCATTTGCTGTGAATTTGTTGTTGCCCTTGTGCATGCGCACCCCGTTTGCGTTGTTCAACTGAATAGCTGCCGTGTTGCTCCAGAAAACATTCCCACCATATCTTCCGAGCTCCAGCCAACTATTGTTGCTAGCCTTCACGGCTATCCCGTTAGCCGAAAAATTAGAACAGGAAAAGTGCGCATGGCCATTGTTTAGTTGCAACCCCTCAAGGGAATTATTATAAAAAACGCTTTCAAAAACTTGAAGCTCACCATTTGCCCCTTGTTCGCAGATAGCGCCTACATCATTATTAAAAACATCGCAATGATTGATACCTGAGAAACCAACAAGGTGATTTCCTAGCCAGCCTACTCTACAACCAGAAAAGGCACAGCTCTCTAATTGAACACTCACATTATGGGAAAGTAAACCCGTATCACAATCCCAAAATCTACTGTTCTCTATTACCACAACATTGCCGAGATAAGATTGTATCTGAAGCCCTTTTATGCCATTTATAAACAATATATCGTCAAAAAAACCCTGTTGAAATGTGGCAAAAACACCGGCAAACTTTCTGTTTGTAATAGTTGCAGCAAAAGTGGTTTGAAAAATATGCACGTGAGCGACGTCGAAGTTTAGGACTACACCCTCCGCCATATCAACCTGAATGCCATCAAATTGAATCGACTGAAAGGATTGGGGAAATACGAGATCTTGAGTCAAGGATAGTCTTGTAGCGCCAAGGCTATCAGAAAACTGAATTGTATTGGAGCCATCTAACTGCCAAAACATACCCGAAGGATGAGGTGCTGCAGGATGTTGTGAGAACCTCACCATTCCCCGACCCATAGGGTTAAAACTAGCTCCAGGCTGCAAGGTCACTTTTCCAGATATTTCCAATATTGCTTGGGGATGCCATAGAAAAATACGTGCGCCGGGATGAATAATTAACTCACCCAGCTGACTGATGGTGAGCGTTTGTTGTCCGAATAAAAGGAGTACAGAACCCGGAAGGAGTTCTAAAACGCCATTGCCTTTCAAGTGCATCTGAGAAATTTGGGAAGAAGAAAAAGAGAGCCGTTGGTTTGTTCCCACACAAATTTGTTGTGTGATTTCTAGCGTATGGCCAGCTATTTGGCTATTGGTTGGCAAGGGAACTTCAGAGTACTCGGCTAAAACTTTTGTGAGCAGTGATTCTGTTTTTGACGGGAATTGGCTTTGGCCAAGAGTTGGAATACAAGCAAGGACACCAAACAGTATTGCCCTAGCTTTTGGCAAGATTGTCTTCATCGATAGAACTATTTAGTTGAAACAAGCCCTACACGGGGCACGAAAAACCAAATCGATGAGCAACCTCGAAAAAATCAGAAAGTAGCGCAACACAACCCACCGACAACAAGGCCGCTAAAGTAGGTGATTTACGTCAAAAAAACAATAATACTAATTATTTTTTTGTATTAAAAGTATTCATTGTGATTTGCGGGCCAGCGAGAACGAAAGACTCGATAGCAGCAACGGCCCGATTTAGAAGCTCGGGGAGTTCCGATTGTTGGTCATCTGACCAATGCCCAAGTACATAATCCACCTGTTGCCCTTTTGGGTAATCGTTGCCGATGCCAAAGCGGAGTCTTGGGTAAACCGTTGTATTGAGTAGGTCTTGGATATTTTTCAAGCCATTATGCCCACCGTGAGAACCATTGAGTTTGAGACGCAGCGTTCCGAAGGGAAGAGCGATTTCGTCGACGATTACGAGAATATTTTCCTGTGGCACTTGAAGCTGTTCGGCCCAATACCGCACTGCTTTGCCGCTTAAGTTCATGTAAGTAGACGGCTTGATTAAGGTAATTTTTCGCCCTTTCAAAGAGGTTGTCGCCACATCTGCGTAGCGATCTGGGGCAAAAAAAATATTGGATGCCTTAGCAAAGGCATCCAATACATCAAAACCAATATTATGTCGCGTATGCGCATAATCAGCACCAATGTTTCCCAATCCTACGATAAGATATTTTTTCATGAGACAGGGAAAACCAGGTAAGCGTGATTATTCAGCAGCGGCTTCTTCAGCAACTTCTTCCTCGTCATCCACATCAGCAACTGCATTTCTAGAAGTTTTAATAGAAACGATAACAGCATTAGCAGCGTTGAGGATTTCGAATCCTTCAGAAGGCACTTGATTGACGCGAATAGCTTGACCAATTCTCAAGTTTTCGATATTCAAGTTGATACCATCAGGCAGGTTATCTGGAGTAGCTTTCACTTTCACTTTGCGGATAACTACTTTCATTTTACCCCCGTTGCGCACCCCTCTTGCAACCCCGATAAGGTTTACAGGGATTTCAACAGTAACAGGTTTACCATCGATCAATTGAATGAAGTCGATGTGCAAGATTTCGTCAGTAACCGGGTGGAACTGGATATCTTGCATTACAGCGTTAACGGTTTTGCCATCAACAGTAATGGCAGCCATTTTGGCTTCTGGAGTGTATACCAAATCCTTGAAGGCCTTGGTGGGCGCACTAAAATGAATGGGAGCTTCTCCACCGTAAATAACACAGGGAACTAGGTCTTTTGAGCGAAGTGCTTTCGCTTCTTTTGAACCCAACTCTGTTCTGAGTGCACCTTCAATGATAACTGATTTCATTATAAAAATGAATTAAGGTTTATACAAATTATTACATGATGAAGTGTGAGCTAATCGATTCATGATAATGAACCTTTCTCATCACATCAGCAAATAGGTTTGCGACGCTAAGGACGCGGATTTTACTAGACTCTTTTTTCAGTGGAATGGTGTCTGTGACCACCATTTCCGTCAATGCTGAATTTTCGATACGCTCAATGGCGTTACCCGATAACACAGCATGTGTGCAATACGCTCTTACGCTCAAAGCACCTTGTTCCATCAACATGTCAGCGGCTTTGGTGATGGTGCCAGCCGTATCGGCCATATCATCAACCAACACCACATTGCGACCAGCAACATCTCCAATAACTGTCATCTTATCAATGACATTTGCTTTTTTGCGTTGCTTGTAGCAAATAACCACCTCAGCCTCCAAATGGCTTCCGTAAGCATTGGCGCGCTTAGAGCCCCCCATGTCTGGGGATGCAATGGTCAAGTCCTCCAGATTCAACGCTTTGATATCTGGCACGAACAAGCTCGAGGCAAACAAATGATCAATGGGCACATCAAAAAATCCTTGGATTTGATCGGCGTGCAAGTCCATAGTCATCACACGCGTTGCTCCTGCTGCGCTCAACAAGTCAGCTACAAGCTTGGCGCCTATCGGCACACGGGGCTTGTCTTTACGATCTTGTCTGGCCCACCCAAAATAAGGGATAACAGCGGTAATGTGCTTTGCCGATGCGCGCTTTGCAGCGTCAATCATCAGCAACAATTCCATTAAATTCTCTGTGTGGCCGTTTGTTGTTTGAATCAAAAACACGCGGCCTCCTCGAATGGATTCCTCAAATGAAGGCTGAAATTCACCGTCACTAAATTGGGTGATTGTGACCTTTCCTAAAGGCTGCCCGTAAGCATCTGCAATGTTTTCTGCGAGATACATGGTATTCCTTCCTGAAAAAAGTTTAGCTATTGGCGTCATTTTTATTTTAAAATTGGAGTTTCTCCGGTTTTAAAGCCTTCTTTTTGAGGGCTGCAAATGTAAAAAGAATTATTGTATCGATTGTAGTTCTCAACAAAAAATCTTTTCACTCTTTTTTGTGGCTTTTCATCGCTGGCTTTACCAACCGCATGACCACGGTAAAAAAAAACGCCGCACATTACATGTACGGCGCTATTACTTTAATTTACAATGAGTAAATAATAATTCTTTTTCCCCTTCTGTGCCAACAGATAACGGTCGTTGAGCAAATCTGCCATTCCCACTACCTTATCTATTCCCACCTTGGTTTTGTTTATGGAAACCCCGTTGGCCTGAATCATTTTTCGGGCTTCGCCTTTGGAGGAAAAAACTCCGGTTGACTCACCTAACAAGGCTACAATATCAAGACCTGCTGCTAACTCAGAGCGTTCCACCTCAAATTGGGGTACGCCCTCAAAGATTTGCAACAATGTGTTAGAGTCAATTTCGCGGAGAATGGTCTCGGTGGCTTTGCCAAACAAAATTTCTGATGCTTTTTGTGCTTGAAGCAAATCGGCTGGACTGTGTACTCTTGCCGTGAGCTCCTCGGCCAAGTGACGTTGCAAGGTGCGCAAATGGGGTGCTTCTTGGTGTTCCGCAATCAGGGCTTCAATCTCTTTTCTCGTTTTTAACGAAAATATTTTGATGTAGCTCTCTGCATCAATATCGGCTGTGTTCAGCCAAAATTGGTAAAACTGATACGGCGAAGTTTTTTCTGGATCCAACCAAATGTTACCCGTTTCTGTTTTTCCAAATTTTGTGCCATCTGCCTTCTTTATTAATGGTGCGGTAAGCGCAAAAGCGTTACCCCCCTCTACCCTTCTGATGAGCTCTGTTCCTGTGGTAATGTTCCCCCACTGATCACTGCCGCCCATTTGAATTTTACAATTCAAGGTTTTGTATAAATGCAGAAAGTCGTATCCCTGTACCAATTGATAGGTGAACTCTGTAAAAGACATGCCCTCACCGGAATCGGGCGCGAGGCGTTTTTTCACAGAATCTTTGGCCATCATATAATTTACTGTAATGTGCTTGCCCACTTCTCGAATGAAATCCAAAAAGCTAAAATTTTGCATCCAATCGTAATTATTGACCATGACGGCCTTATTTTCGGCTTCACTAGTGAAGTCCAAAAACTTTTCTAATTGTGTTTGGATGGCTTTTTGGTTGTAGCGCAGTGTTTCTAAATCTAGTAAGTTGCGCTCTTGCGATTTTCCGGACGGGTCGCCGATCATACCGGTCGCGCCGCCGATCAACACCACAGGACGATGCCCGCACTGCTGCATGTGGCACAAAATCATTACGCCTACCAAGTGGCCGATGTGCAAAGAATCTGCTGTTGGATCAATCCCCACATAGCCCGAAGTCATTTCTTTTTCGAGTATGTCTTCAGTTCCCGGCATGATGTCGTGCAACATGCCTCTCCAACGCAATTCTTCTACAAAATTTTTAGTCATAACAACGCTTCACATTAGAAGCTGCGAAAGTAATAAATATAGTTGGGGGCGGTGCGCATTATCGCTATTTTTGCAACATGATACAATTAAACCTCCTCCACAAGAATGCCGTAGTGTGCGGCAGTACGCAAGGCATCGGCCTTGCAGCAGCAAAAGAACTTGCTGATATGGGCGCCAACGTAACATTACTTGCCCGAAACGAAGAAAAACTGCAAGCAGCTGTAGCAACCCTCAGCGCCACAAAGCATCAAAAACACGGGTATGCTGTGGCTGATTTCTCCAAGCCAAATACTGTTGCCGATGCCATCGCCAAGGTTTTAGAGAAAAATCAAGCCATTCACATCTTAATAAACAACACGGGCGGCCCTCCCGGTGGCCCCATTGCTGATGCCACTCCTGAAGCCTTTACCGCTGCATTCGACAGTCACTTAATTTGCAATCATATCCTAACCACAGCCTGCATTCCGGGCATGAAGTCCGATGGTTACGGACGTATTGTTAACGTGATATCGACGAGTGTAAAAGCACCTTTGTCAGGACTAGGTGTAAGCAACACCATACGTGCGGCTGTAGCTAATTGGAGCAAAACCATGGCCAATGAGCTCGGGCCATTCGGGATTACTGTGAATAATGTTTTGCCTGGCGCAACAGAAACCGAACGCCTCACGAGTATTATTTCAACCAAAGCATCAAAAACCGGAAAAGAAGAAGCGGCTGTTGTAACAGCTATGCAACAAGAGGTTCCCCTCAAACGCTTTGGCAAACCTGAAGAAATTGGCCAAGCTATTGCCTTTTTGGCGAGTCCTGCTGCTGCTTATATTTCGGGCATCAACTTGCCTGTGGATGGTGGAAGAACGGCCAGTTTGTAACACAAGAAACCTCCGTTTTACTGTTTGAGGGGGAGTTTACTTAAATGCTGCCTTTCTTGCGCCAACTTAAAAATGCTCAAAGAGAATGCGAACATTCAAAAAGATTCCCAATCGAAATGCGCTTTTATGGGTGTGTGGCATGCTCATTTTCGGATTGCCCCAATTCGGTTTTTGCCAAGGCAATGACAGTACCTTTAAATACAGCGAAACGTTGCGCTGGCCCAGTAGCAGGGATTGGATGCGGACAGGAGTCGCTCTGGGGACTACCGGGGCGAGCGTCTTGCTATTTCAACAGTATGCCAAAGTCCCCACTTCGCAAGATGTGGCAAAAATCGCAGGTAGGCACCGTTATATCGGCGAGCAGCGAAAGGGTTATGGTGCACTTAGCGATGCCCTATTGATTGGGAGCGTGGCACTCCCTGCGCTGTACGCTTTGACCATTACAACACAGCAAGACCGGGTTGATTGGGCTGTAGGATTTGGGGAAGCCTTGTGTTACACATTTGCCATCAACCAATTGACAAAAACAATTGTCACTGCTCCACGACCTTATGTGGTAACACTTGACCCCGCTGCACTCGATCAGCGGAGTGGGGCTTCCTTTTTCTCTGGGCACGCCGCGGTGGCTGGAGCAGCTGCCTCTTACTTCTTGTTTCGTTTTTCCGATTGGGGAAATTCGCGCCATCGTGGGTGGTGGTTAGCTGGCGCTGGTGTACTCGCCACAGCCGCCGCGGGGAGTCGTGTAGTCGCTAGAAATCACTTTCCAGAAGATGTTATCACAGGGTTAGCCGTTGGCACTACCGTTAGTTATCTTACCTATCGCTTGCAACGCTCCAACAAAACAAAAGTAACTGCGGCACCCAATGCATTAGGCGGTGGGCATTTTTCTGTTGTGTTTGAATGGCAATAGGCTCGAAGGAACAAAAAGTATAACACAAACAAAACCACACCCCCATTTGGGTTGATAATCTTAGAAAAATAGCACCAAAAATCACCGAAAAACCCTGCTAGTTTTCGGATATTTGCACACACAAAACTTAGGCAATGGCTTCAAAATTTCAAAATGTTACCGGTACCCGCGATTTCTCTCCTATTGAAATGGCGCGCCGCAATTATATCATCGACACCATAAAAAGTGCGTTTTTGAATTTCGGCTTTCAACAGATTGAGACGCCGGCATTGGAAAACCTCAATACCCTTACAGGTAAGTACGGCGAAGAGGGTGATCGATTGATTTACAAGATCCTGAATTCCGGTGATTTTCTAAAAAAAGTAAACGCAGACGATATAGCCGCTGCAGACAGCGTTAAAGTATTGCCTCAGTTATCCGAAAAAGCACTCCGCTATGACCTTACCGTTCCATTTGCTCGGTATGTGGTGCAACACCAATCAGAATTTACGTTGCCTTTCAAGCGTTTTCAAATTCAACCGGTATGGCGTGCCGATCGTCCACAAAAAGGGCGATACCGCGAATTTTACCAATGCGATGCCGATGTGGTGGGCGCAAAATCACACTTTCAAGAAGTAGAATTATTGCAAATCTACCTGCGCGTTTTCGAAAATTTGGGTCTCCCGGTTACTATAAAAATCAATCACCGCGGTATTCTAACGGCGTTAGCGCATTACCTCGACGCTGCCGATCAAGCGACAGCCATTATCACTGCAATTGACAAACTCGATAAAATTGGCATCGAAAAAGTACTCGCTGAAATTGGTGCCTTGGGAGTTACAGCGGACAAATTGGCTGCACTTCGCGTGCTGCTATCACCATCTAGCGAAAGCAATGCAGAAAAAATGAATAGTGTAGCGGCAACTCTTGGTACCGATGCGCACGCAGCATTAGCCATTACAGAACTCACGGCCATTTTCGAGCTTTTGGCAAAAGTAGCATCCAAAAACGCTACAAACGTGGCCTTTGACATCACATTAGCGCGCGGACTCAACTATTATACAGGGGCCATTTTTGAAGTACAGGCACACGGCGCCGGCCTTGGCAGCATCGGCGGTGGAGGACGCTACGACGATTTAACCGGAATTTTTGGATTGCCCAATCTTCCAGGTATCGGCATTTCCTTTGGCCTCGATCGCATCTACTTAGCGCTTGAAATTTTAGATTTATTCCCAAAGGAAAACGAGCAACACATTCGGGTTCTATTTGTGAATTTCGGTGGCGCTGCGGCTGAATACGCTTTCGAAATAGCCACACATTTGCGCAACGAAAACATCGCTTGCGAAATGTATCCCACATCAGCAAAAATCAAAAAACAATTTGATTATGCTAACAAAAACAACATTCCCTATGTGGCTATTGCCGGTTAAGACGAGGTGGGCCACCAAACCATTGTATTGAAAAACATGGCCACCGGAGCGCAAGAGTCAGTGCCGAAAAATGGACTATCACTGGTTATAAAGTAGGGAGTAGGGAAGCGGCGTTTTCGCGAGGGGTTTATGCCTGATGGTTCACCACGGGGGACACTGGGATCACTGTGTGGCGCGGGGAATATGTGTTTTCAATTCTCAGTGTCACACCGTGCCTTCTCCGTGCGCTCTGTGAAACCAAAAAGAGCGTGAAATGAATAACAGAAGTCAAGTCGCCGATAATGCCGAGCCTAACTCCCTAACTTCCAAACTCCCAAACCGTATGGAAAGATGCGCGGAATGAATAACGCTTTGTTTCCCGAGTCTGGCGGGGACAAGCCCCGCCCCTACAGAATCCGTAATGCAACACGATCCTACCAAAACGGCCCGTGGAATGAATATCTCAACGTCGTTCATGCACACGCCTCGCCTAACTTCCAAACTCCCAAACCACTCCGATAGTTTTTTCACCACGGCGTTCACGGGGAATTTTTGTCGATTCGGTGAGTCGATTTATCCTTCGTGAACCTTTGTGCGTACTTAATGCAACTTCGTGCTCCAAAAAAAGAATCGCAGAATAAATAAAAAATATCAACACCTTCTTCTACCATAACAATAGCACCAAATAAGCGATCGTAAATATCACTAAGAAAAATATCCCTAGAATACTCAAACCTTTCAAAAAATTATTTGGCCGAGCTTCTTTGGGAAATGTGGCGTCAAATACCTCGCGGTAGTTAAACCATGCTATAATTGGCGCAATTACAAAAGAAATTCCTGTAGCAATGCTCAGTAAAAGTTTCATCTCATCGGCAAAAAACTGAATGATAAACACCGCGCCAATGGCAAGAATAATGATAATATAAAAATAACTTGAGCGTTGCCAGTCGGGACGCAACAGTTGGAAACTCTCTTGCAACACCCGCCCATAACCGTCAAAAACCGTAATCGTAGTGCTCAACATAATGGAAAAAGCACTGACCAAAATCACCCAATAACTCCATGACCCTAAATTACTGGTATACAAATCCAATAGCTTTTGAACAAACCCCACGGCACCACTCGGGAACTGCTCAGCTGGAAAATACATCAAGCGTGCACCTAAGACCAAAAACACCAAGGCCAAGA
Organism: Schleiferiaceae bacterium; assembly: GCA_022565875.1. Classification (GTDB taxonomy): domain Bacteria; phylum Bacteroidota; class Bacteroidia; order Flavobacteriales; family Schleiferiaceae; genus JAIULY01. The sequence continues at coordinate 31,820 of JAIULY010000011.1, forward strand.
CAGCAGAAATGATGTAACCCACTCGGAAATCTAATAAGGTTTGTTGCAAAGAAGGACGAAAACCAGTATCCCTAATTTTTTCTACGGTCCACACACTATTCCAAGTGCTCAAATCTACTGCTGTTGGCATCCAGCCCATTAAAGCTACAATGAAAACTATGTGTTGTGCATCGTCCCACCACACTTTTGGCTCAAAAGTAGGCGCCGTTACCACAGGGTGTTGCAGTGCGATGACAAGTGCTAGTAGCGTAGATAGCAATAAACAGAGTGCCACTATTTTTACTGCATTATCAAGTGCTCGAAATTTACCAATAAACAACAGCGCAATTGCAGCAACAAAAAGCAGGATGGTCAACAAATACAGCGGATGCGGCCAGCCTATGAGTTCTGCTAGCAAGGCCGATGTAACCACCGAAACGCCAGCTGTCACGGTAAACATGGATAAAAAAACGGTGATAACATAAATGCGTAAAGTCCACTTACTCCGTTGATAATAACCTACCAACAAACTCTTTCCTGTAATATTGGCATAGCGACTACCATACTCAAAAAATGGATATTTAAACAGGTTGGCCAACACCACCGCCCAAACCAATCCATAGCCAAACTCAGCACCAGCCTGTGTGCTTTGCACCAAATGAGAGACCCCAATTGCGGTAGCGGCAAATAAAATTCCAGGTCCAAACAGCCGATTGATTTTTCCCATTAACTTCATTTGGCAAATAAAAACAGAAAGTTTCTAGCGAGCAAGTCTTTCCTTCATTTCTACGTTACCACTACGCTCGTAGAATTTTTGCGCGATACAGGGAAGGTTTGCAGAGTTGTTGATGCGTTTCCGTAAAGGGTTTAGAGGCGCTGACGCGCCTAGGTTTAGAGCAGCAGGCTAAGGCGCCTGCTGTTTGGGTTTAGACAGGTCGGCTGGCGCCACCCTTGGTTTAGAGGGGGGAAATAGGGATACGGCGTTTTCGAGAGGGGTTTATGCCTTCGGCTGGGGTTTATCGCTGCGCGGGCTCCGCCCTTGCTCGCAGTTTATTGCGTGCGCCTGGCGGCGCGCGCAGGTTTATGGAGTGTGTTTGGGGGATGTGAGGGGGATTGTGATTTGTAGCGGTGTGCCGTTTCCCAATTGGTTTAGACGCGCTGATGCGCTTGGGTTTAGCTCCGCAGGCTCGGTCGCCTGCTGTTTGGGTTTAGACAGGGCGGCTGGCGTCGGCCTTGGTTTAGAGGGGATTGTGTGGGTGACGGAGGGCCTCTCAGTTCCTAGCCCTATCAGGCTAGGCTACTGATTGCGCGCCCTTGGCGCTTCGGTTAAGTCTGTTTGTGGCCACTTCGGATAACTTTTTGAACCTTAGTGCTCCAAAAAAAAGTGTGCACCAACAAAATAACCCCTCATAAACCTCCGTGCCACTCCGTGTACAACTCTGTGGAACTCCGTGTTCCAAAAAAGAATCGTGTAATAAATAACCAAACGTAATCACCTGAACACGCCGCGCCTAACCTCCTAACTCCCAAACCGTGTGGAAATACGCGTGGAATGAATAACGATTCGTTTCCAGAGTCTGGCGGGGACAAGCCCCGCCCCTACGGAATCCGTGATGCAACACGATCGGTTTATCACGCATGGAACATCAAAAATAACCCTCCATGCCACTCCGTGTACAACTCTGTGGAACTCCGTGTTCCAAAAAAAATCTAGATAAAAAAGAGCAAAAAACACCTTGTCTATTCAAAATTTTTCTCCTACATTTGAAATTTATAATCCATAACCCATTCGCCATGAAAAACTTGTACACTACTTTAACTAGATTTGTAAGAAGGGGGGGGGCAGAATCTTCTCCTTTTAATTCTAATTATTTTCGCTACTGACA
>JAIULY010000012.1 GCA_022565875.1 Schleiferiaceae bacterium
CTTTCTTTTCGGGTACTGTCCATGTGATCTCGTAATTGGAGGTTCTCCAACACTTCGTCAAATGAAACGCGCTCTCCTTTGGCAACTAATTCATCCAAACGTCGTTGAGCACGTATTTTGGGGTCGGCAGTCATAAAAATTTTCAAATCAGCATCGGGGAATACCACTGTGCCTATGTCGCGGCCATCCATGACGATACCTCCAGATTCCCCCATTTTTTGTTGCAATGCAACCATGGCTTGCCTCACCTCTGGCAGCGTGGCTACTGTGCTCACTTTATTGCTAATAGCCATATCTCGAATGGCATTTTCAACATCTTTACCATTCATCAAAATCACACTTTTTCCCAGCTCGTTGTTGTAATGAAAGGAGATGGTCAATTGGGGCAAAGCAGCAATTAATCTTGTTGGATGGATTAGGGTGCGGCCTTCAAAAAAACCACATTCTACAGCATAAAGTGTGACCGCCCGATACATAGCACCTGTATCTACGTAGCTATATTCCAATTCCTTGGCTAATGCTTTGGCCATTGTACTCTTTCCTGTTGAGGAGTAACCATCTATGGCGATGGTAAGCTTGTGCTTTGTCAAAACAAAAATTTAGAAGATTTCACTAAATATCATCAGGCGTTTTTGCCTTCTTTTTGAATTTATCTAATGCTGTAGTAATGGATATGTGGTGCATCCTCGCCGACGGATGCATATTCGTATTGGCGTAATTTAGTCGAAACTTACTCACCTTTACCCCTACCCCAAAGGTTAGTCCAGCTGAACTTCTTCGGGTGGTCATGGCCATTTCGTATCTTCTGCGCCAATCGTATCCAATCTGAGCATTGAACCCCTCTGTGGGAATAAACTCAGCTGCTACAGCCACATGTCGCATCAAAAGATTGAGGAAATCGGGGTCATCTACTGTAAACTCTCCAGTTATGGGGTCTCTTGTAATGCGTGTTGGGTCTCCATCATACGACAAATCCCAACGCTGTAAATTGTTAAAGATAAGACTCCAACGCAGGGGCATGTGCTCAAACTTATTGGAAATAGCCATTTGCAATTCAAAGGGAAGAGACTCGGGTACATCATTGTAATAGACAAGCTGTGTACCGATGTTTCGCGCCATAAAAGCAACCGCCAAGCGCCGCTCTGGTATTTGATACACAGCGGCCAAATCGGTTGCTATTGCCCACGACGAATAAATTTCAAATGCCGAATTGATAATCTTCAAGTTGGCCCCAAATGACCAATTGGTGTCTAATTTGTAAGCATACCCCAATTGCAACGCCTGATCGGCTGCTGTAAAATTCCCCAACACTTGAGCCTGCTGATTGGTCTGCTGAAAATCGCCGTAGTTTAGATACTTAAATCCAGCTGAAAAGGTTCCTGCTTTTTCATGGTGGTGCACGTAAACGGCCTCGCCCATGCGCATCCCAGCGGGCAACATACCCACATTCATGGATAGCATGCCGTGCATATTTTCGTTGAGTAATGCAGGATTGTAAAATCCATAGTTAGCGTCGCTGTACGTATTGGCTAACACAAAACCTGCTTGACCTGCAACGCGAGCACTAGGGGCTAGATTGAGAAAACGATAGGCGTGTTCACCACCAATCTGCGCTGTTGTTGCAGATATCCATAAACTTATTGTAGTGGCAAATAAAAATTTCTTCATGCTCGAATCGTTTCCAAAGGGGCTAACGCAACTTGCTGCGTATTTAGTTTGTCGCTGCTATGGAATCCACTTAATTTTTTTGAAATCAGGTTTTCGCTTCTCAAGAAATGCGTTTCTACCTTCTTTTGCTTCATCAGTCATATAAGCCAATCGGGTGGCTTCTCCTGCAAATACTTGTTGCCCCACCATACCGTCGTCTGTAAGGTTAAATGCAAACTTGAGCATTTTTATCGAGGTCGGCGATTTTGCAAGAATTTCTTGTGCCCATTCATAGGCGGTCTTTTCTAATTCATCATGTGGAATTACAGCATTGACCATTCCCATTTCAAAGGCTTCTTGTGCAGAATAATTTCTACCTAGGAAGAAAATTTCTCGAGCGCGTTTTTGTCCTACCATCTTCGCGAGGTATGCCGAACCATATCCCCCATCAAAACTGGTGACATCCGCATCTGTTTGCTTAAATATGGCATGCTCTTTACTAGCAAGGGTCAAGTCGCATACAACGTGTAAACTGTGGCCACCACCAACCGCCCAGCCGGGTACAACGGCTATCACAACCTTTGGCATAAAGCGAATTAATCGCTGCACTTCTAATATGTTTAAGCGTGGCATGCCGTCGTCGTCTACATAACCTTGATGCCCCCTTGCATTTTGATCACCGCCACTGCAAAAGCTGTAAATACCATCTTTGGGAGAAGGGCCCTCAGCAGAAAAAAGCACTACACCAATGTTGGTGTCCTCTCGGGCATCTAAAAATGCTTCGTATAATTCTTTAACTGTTTTGGGTCGGAAGGCGTTGCGCACCTCCGGGCGATTAAAAGCTATTCGGGCTACACCGCCACTTTTGGCGTAGGTGATGTCTTCAAAGTTCTTGACAGTTGTCCAATTCATATTTTCAATAATTTCAAAACCTAATAACTGAAGCAGTACTAGATTAGTTCAGCTCGATACGGGCTTCTGTTATTTTGTATTCTTCGGTGTATAACTCAATTGTATAAACCCCTTTCTCTAATTTCTCACCATCCAAAACATCCATGCTAATGCAGTCATTTACAGCAATGTTTTGATACACCACAATTTTTTTGGCACTATACAGCATTGGGTTTTGATTGAAGTCAAAGGTTTGCTTTGTGGCCTTATCTTGGGGCATCACAATCACTTTGTTGCTATCCGAAGTTATTCGCATGTAAATGGCTACTTCGCCTGCTTTGGCCAAAGAGTTGGCGCCTAGCGTAAAGCACGCTTTTATCCGATCTACACGACTAGCGCGACGTGTACCTGACTCATTGCCATTGGAACGCACTCGGAAAGCGTCAATATTAACTGCTGTAGCTTGCAAAACAGAACCTCGAGCCACATCTCGCGAAAGTTTTGCGCGTTCTTGCGATAGCTCTGAGGTCCTAACAAGCTCTACCTCTAGGGCTTCCTCTACCTCTTGCTTTTCCAATTTTAATTGCTGATTTGCTACTTGTAACGAATCCGCAACAGCGCGCAAACGACTGTTTTCTAATTTATAACGATACAATTCATTATTTAAACGTTTCAATTTAGCCAAGTCACCGTCGCGAAGTGTATTTACCGAGTCCAGCAAATCAACTAATCGATCGCGCTCTCTACTAATCACACTGCGTAAACTGTCATTATCCGTTTCGATGGCATCGTACCTACTGATATAGTCTCGTAAATCATATCGCAGTATTTCTTTGTCTTTTTCCAAAGAGGCAATACTCTCGGTAGAAGTAAATTGAAGATAACTCAGTACCCCAACAATTCCCAAAAGAAGTAAAATAATAACTAGGGATAAGCGGTTGGTGGAATTTTTCTCAGTAGCGTTCATAAACTGGTGTTTTTAGTAGGGCAAAGGTATAAGTATTCATCAGAGAACGGCATACGGCGTGAGAAAAAATAATTTTCAATTAGTTGCTCTTTTTATTACAAAAAATATTTATTTTTGTGACATGAAAACAGTTGCAAAAGACATTCTCGAGTTATTTTTCCCTCACATTTGTCATGGTTGTGGCGTACCATTATTACAAAATGAAAAACATTTATGCCTGACATGTCATTATGAGCTGCCTTTGGTAAACGAAGCGTCTTCACTCGAAAGCTCGCTGCATCGCATTCTCTATGGTAGAATGCCCCTGCTAGAAGGTGCTGCTTTCTTATATTTTCAAAAAGGCAGTTTTGTACAGGAAATTTTGCACGCCTTCAAATACGAAGGTGCTCAAGGATTATGCGAACATATGGGGCAACTCATGGGCATGCAATTCAATAAAAATGGTTTTTTCAATCAGGCAGATTATTTGATACCCGTGCCATTACATCCCAAAAAAGAGCGAAAACGGGGATACAATCAAGCCGCCATTTTGGCCAAAGGCATGAGCAACGCCACCAAAATCCCCCTCAACACGAGCTTAATTGCTCGCAACCAATTCACGGAATCTCAAACCAAAAAAAGTCGTTTTGCTCGGTGGTTAAATGTTTCCTCGGTCTTTGAGGTTCCGCCAGAAGCTAGTGCGCAATTGCGAGACAAGCACATCGTTTTGATCGACGATGTGATTACTACGGGCGCTACATTAGAAGCTTGCGCTAAGCCCCTTATTGATTTGGGCGCAAAAATATCCGTAGCCACCTTGGCGAAAGCCCAATAAACAAAAGCGATAACTCAATACTAGTATTCGTAAACTCATTGTCAAGACATGCTAACAAATTTTAAGAAAAAAGAATGCAATTGAACAGCTGTAATCTAATTTGTTTAGTAATTTTGTGTTTTGAATTTTAATAACAACAAATCACAATATCAAATGAAAAATTGGATTCTAACCCTCACTTTCGCCGCAGCGGCAGTATTTGGATTGAAAGCGCAAGAAAGCAATCCCAATGCTCCGGAAATCACTTTCGAAAGTACTGTAATTGATTACGGTACTATCATGCAAAACGCTGATGGTGCCCGCGAATTTGTATTCACAAATACTGGCAACGAGCCGCTTATCATCACCAGTGCACGCAGTAGTTGTGGTTGCACGGTACCTACTCCACCAAGAGAGCCCATTGCCCCAGGTGAAAGTTCTACCATAAAAGTTATTTATGATACGAAACGCGTAGGCCCCATTATGAAAACTGTAACGGTTGAGTCAAATGCTAAATCTGGAAAAAAGGTATTAACCATCAAAGGCAAGGTAGAAGCAGCTCCTGCTCAAACTTCTACAACCCCGGTAAAGCCCAAAACAGATTCACCGGTAATGGCTAGATAATTCCACAAATATTTACGACTTTTGCCCCGCCCTCGAGCGGGGCTTTTTTATTTATTGTTGAAGGTAATTAACACACCCATGCCGAAGATTTCAATAAAAGGGCAAATGATGCCTGAATCACCGATTAGAAAGTTAGTGCCATTTGCTGAAATGGCGCTTCAGAACGGTAAAACCGTTTACCACTTGAACATCGGTCAGCCCGATATTAAAACGCCGGAATTAGCGTTGGAAGCTGTGCGTTTAACACAATTTAAAACATTAGAATACAGCCACTCCGCAGGATTTGAATCTCTTCGTAAGGGTATGATTGGTTATTACGAAAAACAAGATATCTCTCTGGATATATCAGAAATCATTGTGACTACCGGTGGTAGCGAAGCGATTAGTTTTGCTATGGGGGCTATTACCGACCCTGGCGATGAAGTCATTATCCCTGAACCATTCTATGCCAACTACAATGGCTTTGCCATTGCTGCTGGCGTAACAGTTGTTCCTGTGAATTCCAGCATTCACACTGGCTTTGCCCTACCTCCAATTGAAGCCTTTGAAGAACATATTACTAAAAACACCAAAGCCATCCTCATTTGTAACCCAGGCAATCCCACGGGGTATTTATACAGCAAAGTAGAACTGGAGCAATTGATGGAAATATGTATTCGCCATGATTTATTCTTGGTGGCCGATGAAGTGTACCGCGAATTTGTTTACGACGGATTCCAGCATCACTCCGTAATGAATATACCAGGACTTGAAGAGCATGCCATAATGATTGACAGCGTGAGTAAGCGCTACAGCATGTGTGGTGCTCGCATAGGTTTGATCGCCTCCCGAAACAAAGCCGTAATGGTGGCAGCCATGCGTTTTGCACAGGCCAGACTAAGTCCTCCTACCTATGCACAAATTGCTACTGAAGCGGCCTTACAAACCGATCAATCCTATTTTGACGAGGTAAACAAGGAATATATCGAACGTCGGAATATTTTGGTAAATGGTTTGAATCAAATCGAGGGCGTATTTTGCCCCATGCCCAAAGGTGCTTTTTATTGTATGGCGGAATTACCAGTAGACGATGCCGACCGCTTTGCACAATGGATGTTAAGTTATTTTGACCTCGAAGGCGAAACCCTAATGGTTGCTCCCGCCTCAGGATTTTACGCAGACCCTCAATTGGGCCGCAGGCAAGTACGGTTGGCTTATGTTTTAGAAAAAGAAAGTCTACACAAAGCGGTGCGCATTCTAACCGCAGCGCTTAAAGCCTACCCTGGCACCTTATTGTAATGGAGATTGCCCAAAACATTGATTTAAAACCCTACAACACTTTTGGCTTTTCGTATGAAGCCAAAAGTGCTTATTTTTTTCAATCCATCGAGGATTTAGAAAAACTGCACCAAACTCACGAATGGTTTCGGGCATCAAATTTTCTAATTCTAGGAGGGGGAAGCAACATTTTGTTGACGCAAAACATCGAGCAACCAGTGCTTATTAATGAAATCAATGATAGCATCTCGATTATTGAAGAAAGTGAAGACCATATTACGCTAGAAGTTGGCGCGGGAAAAAATTGGCATGACTTCGTTATTTGGACCATCGACAATGGTTATGGTGGATTGGAAAACTTATCGTTGATTCCCGGAAAAGTAGGGGCTGCGCCCATGCAAAACATAGGTGCTTACGGAGTAGAAATCAAAGATTCGTTGCACAGTTTGCGCGCTTTTGACATTCAAAAGGGTGAAATGACCACTTTTACCAATGCAGCCTGTCAACTCGGGTATCGAGAATCCATTTTTAAAAGGGAGCGCAAAGGCCAGTTTATCATTGCATACGTTCGATTCACGCTTACCAAACGCAATCATAAGCTCAACACCGCATACGGTGCCATTACTTCAGAACTCGAGGCCAATGGCATCACCACACCCACGATAAAGGATATTAGCAATGCCGTAATTGCGATACGACAAAGCAAACTTCCGGACCCGAAAAAGCTCGGCAATTCAGGGAGCTTCTTTAAAAATCCGGTCGTTCCACTTGATATCTTTGAAACGTTACAAAAAGACTATTCAAACATTGTTGGCTTTCCGGTATATAATGGGGTAAAGTTGGCAGCAGGATGGCTTATTGAACAAACGGGATGGAAAGGGAAACAAATTGGCAACGTGGGCGTTCATAAAAAACAGGCACTTGTATTAGTGCATTACGGAGGCGGAAAAGGCGAAGATCTTTTGGCGCTCTCCAAAGCCGTCCAAGACGCAGTATTGAAAAAGTTTGGTGTGACCCTCGAACCTGAGGTAAACATTTTATAATTTTGCAAACAAATAAAGACACGAAATATGTTGACCGTTTTCTTGATTACTTTAGGATTCATTGCCTTTGCTTTCGCTGGAATAGCCATTAAAATATGGGCCAAAAAAGACGGGGAATTTTCAGGAACTTGTGCAAGCCAAAGTCCTTTTTTAAACAAAGAAGGTGAACCTTGTGGCTTTTGCGGTGCTTCACCACAAGATAAGTGTAAAAAAGAAGAGGTAGCTTAATTGTACCCCCCTCAATAAAACACCTCCTTTGACTCTGGATGAAATCTAGAGCAAAGGAGTTTTTTTATTAGGATGCACAACCCCTAAACCGAAAATTACATGGAAATACTTATCAGTCTACTTCGTCAAATAATGGGTGACACCATTAGCATTTTCACCATTATGAACTCTTTGAGTGCTGGTGCAATTATGTTGACGCTAGTTTCTGAGGACACCTCTGATAAAGAATTTCGGACCATCGCCCAAAAAAATAGCAAAGCTGTTTTTATCTCTATGGCGCTTATCTTCGCTCTTGGTACCTACATTTTCAATTTTTTTGGTATTAGCGCCGATTCGCTCAAAGTTTTTGGGGGGATTATTCTTCTCAATATGGGTATCAACATGGTGCGGGGCTACGACAAAAAAGTGAATAGCAGTCCAAAAGAAAAAGCAGCAGCAATGGAGCAAGAGGACGTTTCCGTTGTGCCTATGGCCATTCCCATTATTGTTGGACCAGGGCTGGCTACTACACTGATTACCATGAGCATCGATGCCACAAGCTGGACCGGTTACGCATCAGGATTCTTTGCTATTTTGGTGTGTTCCATTACCAATTTCATTATTTTGGGCAATATGGTGCGCATCAAAAAACGGTTAGGTGTAAATGGGTTAAAGGTCTTGAACCGATTGCTTGGGCTTATTGTGGGAAGTTTGGCAGCTCAAATGATCATCATTGGCATAAAAGCCCTTTGGGCCTGACAAGCTGACACACCACCAAGCGATGGCAAACAAGTTGAGTACACTGATTAAAAAAATTCAAAATATCATGTCTGAAGAAATCAAAGATACCGTTACCGAGGAAACTACCGTAAATCCTCAGGCGGAAGAAGTGGGGCAAAAGGAGAACGAACAAACTGAAACCACTGAAAAAAAGGAAGATAAAGACCCAATAGCCGAACTAGAGGCCGCTTTGGCGGAGCAAAAAGACAAAAACCTACGTCTTTACGCTGACTTTGAAAACTTTCGCAGACAAAACGCCAAGAAGCAGTTGGAAATGATTTCGACTGCCAATAAAGACTTAATGTCAGCTTTACTTCCTGTAGTGGATGATTTTGAAAGAGCTTTGAAGGCCGCTACAAATGAAGCAGAAATTGAAGGACTAAAACTCATCCACAGCAAATTGTTAAACACTTTACAGACCAAAGGGCTGAAGAAAATGGAATCCACCGTTGGTAAGCCCTTCGATGTTGAGATGATGGAAGCCATCACCAAAATACCTGCACCAGACCCAAAACAAAAAGGCACTGTTTTCGACGAAATAGAGGCCGGCTATCAATTGGGAGAGTCGATTATTCGCTACGCTAAAGTGGTTGTAGCTGAGTAAATGCAACTTTTCCTCAAAATTTAAACAATGGCAAAAAGAGATTATTACGAAATACTTGGTGTTTCCAAATCGGCATCAAAAGATGACATCAAGAAGGCCTACCGAAAATTAGCCATCCAATATCACCCGGACAAAAACCCCGACAACAAAGAGGCGGAAGACCGCTTTAAAGAAGCCGCTGAGGCGTACGAGGTATTAAGCAACGACGAAAAACGCCAGAAGTATGATCGTTTTGGTCATCAAGCTTTTGGACCTGGCCAAGGTGGATTTGGTGGCGGAGGCAGCATGAACATGGAAGACATCTTCAGCCAATTCGGCGATATTTTTGGCGGTGCATTTGGCGGTGGCTTCGGCGGCGGCGGCGGAAGACCTGGTGTGGCGCGAGGTACTAATCTCCGTGTAAAAGTTCGTTTGACTTTAGAAGACATTGCCAAAGGTGCCGAAAAGAAAATTAAAATCCGCAAAAAGGTAAATGCCGAAGGGGTAAACTATAAAACCTGCTCCGTTTGTAATGGCGCCGGACAAGTTAGCCGCGTTACCAATACAATTTTAGGACAAATGCGTACCGCATCAGTTTGCTCCGCTTGTGGTGGAACGGGTAAAATGATTGACAACCGACCTCCAGGGGTGGATGCTCAGGGATTGCGCGAAGAAGAAGAAGTGGTGACCCTGCAAATTCCAGCGGGCGTGGTTGATGGTATGCAATTGCGCGTAGGTGGAAAAGGCAATGCTGGCCCAATGAATGGGCAACCGGGAGACCTATTGGTGCTCATCGAAGAAGTACCCCACGACACGTTGAAACGCGAAGGCGAAAACCTACACTACGACCTCTATATCAGCTTTATTGACGCTGTGTTGGGCGCCAGTGTAGAGGTACCAACCGTTACCGGAAAGGCTAGAGTGAAGATTGACCCAGGTGCACAATCTGGTAAAATCCTGCGACTCAAAGGCAAAGGCGTACCTTCCGTAGAAGGCTATGGCACCGGAGACCAATTGATTCACATCAATGTTTGGACACCCAAAGAAATATCCAACGACGAACGGAAACTTCTCGAAAAGCTTCGGGAAAGTGACAATTTCAAGCCGAATCCCAACAATCAGGATAAAAGCTTTTTTGATAAGGTGAAAGAAATGTTTAGCTAATCGCAAAAACACAAAACCGTTGAAAATCCAGATGTGTAATTTCACCATCTGGATTTTCTTTATTAAAAGCCTAGATTGTTGAAAATGCTCTAATTTTGAACCGCAAAAAACATAAGTTATGAAAGATATTATAGAACGCGCATGGGAAGATCGCTCGCTTCTTCAAGAAGATGCTGTACAACAAACGATACGAGAAATCATCAATCAATTAGACGCTGGTACATTGCGGGTAGCTGAGCCTACCCCCTCGGGTTGGCAAGTAAATGAATGGGTAAAAAAAGCGGTGATCTTGTATTTCCCCATTCAAAAAATGGAAACCCTTCACGCTGGCCCAATGGAATTTCATGATAAAATGCCATTGAAAACCAACTATGCAGCATTGGGGATTCGCGTGGTGCCGCACGCCGTGGCGCGTCATGGTGCATACATTTCTTCTGGTGTCATTTTAATGCCATCCTATGTAAACATAGGAGCGTATGTGGATGCTGGAACTATGGTAGATACTTGGGCAACAGTCGGCAGCTGTGCCCAAATTGGCAAAAACGTTCATTTAAGCGGTGGTGTAGGCATCGGCGGTGTATTAGAACCTGTGCAAGCAGCCCCAGTAATTATTGAAGACAACTGTTTTATCGGCTCGCGCTGTATTGTTGTGGAAGGGGTGCACATCGAAAAAGAAGCTGTCTTGGGAGCTAATGTCGTAATTACTGCGTCTACCAAAATCTTGGATGTCAGCGGTCCAGAAGTAGTCGAGTATGTAGGGCGTGTACCTGAGCGGTCGGTGGTGATACCCGGGACACAAACGAAAAAATTTCCCGCTGGCGAATTCCAAGTCCCTTGCGCTTTAATTATTGGCAAGCGCAAACCCTCGACCGATAAAAAGACATCGCTGAACGATGCCTTGCGCACCTATTCTGTTTCGGTATAACAAAGAACAACAATGCCTTTCGCAAAATTGACCAGCGAAAAATAAACAGGTGTGGTGATTTCAACAAGAAACCACGCCTGTTCCTTTGATACAAAAAAATACGTTGAAATGGTTATCGGTATTGACGCCAAACGGGCTTTTCACAACAAGACGGGATTAGGAAATTACAGCCGGGACACCATCTCCCTTTTGGCTAGTGGCTTGCCGCATCACGAATGGTTGTTGTATAATCCGAAGCCGGCTACGGTTGCGTTTACCCCACCTGCGTCTACCCGTGAAGTGCAACCTTTTGGGAAATGGAACCAACGCTTTTCTAGCCTTTGGCGACAATACGGCATTCTACAAGATTTGCATTACAACAAGGTGAGTATTTACCACGGCTTGAGCGCTGAACTTCCTCAGGGGATTGAAAATACTAAAATCAAAAGTATCGTTACTGTACATGATGTAATCTTTGAACGATTCCCTGATTTTTACGGAGCTATCGATCAAAAAATCTATCGCAGGAAAACCCAAAACGCAGTACTCAATGCACATAAAGTCATCGCCATCAGCAAAATGACTAAAATAGACCTGATCAACTTTTACAAAATACCCGAGGAAAAAATAGAAGTTGTTTATCAAAGTTGTCACCCCATTTTTCAAAACCAACCTGACACAACTGCGTTTGCTACAACTAAAGTAAACCGACAGCTTCCGGATGAATTTATTCTAAATGTGGGCTCGTTGGAAGAACGTAAAAATTTGCTCACCGTTCTCGAAGCTATTGTTAATTTACCTGATGTTCATCTTGTTGCTGTTGGAAAAGTAACGCCTTACACCGCCAAACTCAAGGATTACGTTACGGCAAACAACATGGGGCATCGCGTACACTTTTTTCACGATGTTTCTTTGCAAGAGCTGCAACATCTCTACCACCTCGCCAAACTATTTGTTTTTCCTTCTATGGTTGAGGGTTTTGGAATCCCGCTCATTGAAGCACAATTTTGTGGACTTCCTGTGATTTCGTCAAAGGGTGGGTGCTTTGCCGAAGCGGGTGGCACGCACACAGAGTACATTGATGCCGAAAACGCAAAACTTTGGAGGGAAGCCATTGATGGGCTTTGGCGCAATGCGGAATTGCGCAATGAAAGAATACTGCAAGGACACAAACACGTGCAGCTATTTACAACAGAAAACGTCCAGCAGGCCTTGGTGCAGTGTTATCAACAATTTGGCGTGGTATGAAAATAAGCGCTGTAATCATTACTTTTAACGAGGAAAAAAACATTGCTCGGTGCGTTGCTTCTGTGCAACCTGTCTGCGATGAAATTATAATTGTTGACAGTTTTTCGACCGATCGAACTTGTGAAATAAGTGAACAATTGGGTTGTCGTGTTATTCAGCACCCCTTTGAAGGTCACATCCAACAAAAGAACGTAGCCAAGGAGTACGCCCAATTTCCTTGGGTACTTTCCTTAGACGCTGACGAAGCACTGAGTAATGATTTGCAACAATCCATAAAAGCGTTAAAAACAAAGGGACCAATAGGGTTTGAGGGATTTACAGTCAATCGACTCAACCAATACTGCGGGCAATGGATTCGACATGGCTATTGGTACCCCGACAAAAAGCTCAGGCTTTGGCTTCGAGACCATGGTGAATGGACAGGCACCAATCCTCACGATAGATTCGAAATGCGGCCTAGCGCTAAAATAGGACACCTCATCGGCGATTTACTGCATTACAGCATCGCCACTAAAGAGGAGCATTTGGCCATCATACACAAATACTCTAGTATTGGCGCAGCAGCCTTGAAAGAGAAAGGAAAAGGACATTATTGGTGGAAAAGATTCACCAGTCCTGTAGGCAGTTTCATTGGGGGATATTTGATGCGACGCGGGTTTCTAGATGGCTGGGCAGGCTTTCAAATCAGTTATTTATCAGCATACGCTAAATACCTCAAATACAAAAAGCTAACTCAATGAAGATTTTACACATTACAACACCAACAAGTTGGCGAGGAGGCGAACAACAATTGGCGTATCTGGGCAGGGAGCTGGAAAACTTGCATGTTTCCAACTATGTGTTGTGTCCAAACCAAGCGCTCATTTTGGACCACCTAGGCAGCAACTTTTGCGTTCCCAAGCCAAAGGCCGGCCCATGGGACTTACGCTTTGCTTATCAAATTGCAAAACTGGCAAAAAAACTAAAAGTGGACTTTGTTCATACTCATGATTCACAGGCACATACTTTTGGTTTACTTGCACAGATTCTATTTGGAATGAAAGTAAAACTCGTGGTACATCGGCGCGTTGATTTTAAAGTGGGCGTAAAGCGCTTGAGCCAATGGAAATACAACCACCGGGGTATTGCTGGTATCATTTGTATAAGCCAAGCTATTGCAACGATAATGAAACCAGCGCTTAAGAAACCTGAGAAATTAAAAACCATTTTTTCCAGTATCGACGCAAAAAAATTTCATCCTGCAAAAAGTAGAGCAACCGGAAAGCTTCGCAACGCATTGGGGCTACAAGGCGAAGAATTTCTGATAGGAAACATAGCAGCAATAACACAGCAAAAAGATTACTTTACTTTTTTAGACACCATAAAAATCTTGGTAGAAAAGGAAAAGAAAGCTACCTACGTCATCATTGGCACGGGACATCAAGAGGCAGAAATCAAAGCCTACTGCCTGCAATTGGGACTACAAGACAAGGTGCATTTTCTAGGATTTCGCAAAGATGTTCCAGAGATATTCCCTGAGCTAGACCTACTCTTATTCAGCTCAGAAACAGAAGGATTGGGCACCACATTATTAGATGCATTTGCTTGTGAAGTCCCAGTAGTGGCCACCAATGCCGGCGGGATTCCGGAGGTTGCGCTTCACATGAAAAATGCCTTTGTTGCGCCAGTAAAGGATGCACAAAAGCTAGCTGAAGGGGTTATATTGCTAATGGATAATCCCGAAATACGCCGTACTTTTGTGGCCGCTTCCAAAGAAATAGTAGCGCAACACACCATTGAAAAAATGGCTCAAGAAACACTTGAATATTACAAGCATCTGAAAGCACAGCAATGATCGTTAAGTTTGTATTAGTTTTTGTTATCATCGTCGCCATAGCAGGACTTCTGGTCTTGTTTTACCTCAAAGCTGGGTTGCAATTGCAATATAAAAATTGGGAAGAAAAGCGCCCATTGGGCGAGCTCAAAGACTTTTTTGTTTTTGATTGGAAAAATGGCCAGGAACGCAGCAAACGCATTGATGCTTTTCTTTTATTTCCGCTGTTTTTCCCCATCGACCTAAACAACAAAAAGGGCCAGGAATTGACCTTGCGGGAAAATATTAGAAAAGTACACTTAGCGCTATATGGAGCTTTTATTGTATTAATACTCGTCTCCTCCTACACTTCGAAGGTTTTTCCAGATGGTATTTTTAGCTAATTGAGCTATTCCACAGTAGAACAACCACGACAAAAAAAACGAAATTGGAAGAAATTCTAAAAGGTGAAATTTTCAAACGCTTGAGCGATGCTGCTGATGCATTGGGTGTTACGGCTTACGTGATCGGCGGCGTGGTGCGCGACACCTTATTGAAACGCGGCACCCCGAAAGACATAGACATCGTGGCCATAGGCTCTGGCATTGCCTTGGCAGAATATTTTGCAAAGCAGTTACCAGGTAATGCCAAGGTGACGGTATTCAAGAACTTTGGAACAGCCCAAGTTTTGTATCAAGGATTCGAAATTGAGTTTGTGGGCGCGCGCAAAGAGTCTTACCGCAGTGATTCGCGCAAACCCATTGTGGAGGATGGCACGCTAGAAGAAGATCAAAAACGGCGAGATTTCACCATCAATGCTTTAGCTTGGAGCTTAAATCGTGTTGATTACGGTACCCTTCTCGACCCTTTTCAAGGCGTTCAGGATTTGCATGCAAAAATCATTCGCACACCACTTGAGCCAGAGGTTACCTTTAGCGATGACCCGTTGCGCATGATGCGTGCCATTCGATTTGCTGCGCAGCTACATTTTCAAATTGCCCCACAAACCCTAGAGGCCATACAAAAGCAAGCCCACCGCATTTCGATTGTTTCCTCGGAGCGAATCATGGATGAATTCAATAAAATAATGGCCACACCTGTGCCTAGCATTGGACTTATTTTACTGTATCAAATGGGGTTATTAGACAGCATCCTACCCGAACTCACCGCACTAAAAGGCGTTGACGAGGTAGAGGGCCATCGCCACAAAGATAATTTTTTCCACACCTTGGAAGTAGTGGACAACTTGTCGGCAACCACAGATAATGTATGGTTGCGCTGGGCGGCATTAATGCACGATGTGGGAAAGGCTCCAACCAAAAAGTTCCTACCTGAAACCGGATGGACCTTTCACGGGCACGAATTTAAGGGCTCCAAAATGGTGAGTGGCATTTTCAAGCGGTTGAAGTTGCCGATGAATGAAAAGATGAAGTACGTGCAAAAGATGGTCAAACTGAGCTCGCGACCCATTGCATTGGTGCAAGATAAAGTGACCGATTCAGCCGTACGACGCCTGTTATTTGACGCTGGCGATGAGATTGACGACTTAATGCAACTTTGTGAGGCAGACATTACCACAAAAAATGCACAACGGAAAAAACGTTATCTGGAAAACTTCAAAGAAGTTCGAGAAAAACTGAAAGAAGTAGAAGAGCGCGACCGCGTGAAAAATTGGCAACCACCTATTGATGGAGAAGAAATAATGTTGTACTTTGGCATTGGCCCGAGTAAAGAAGTTGGCCTAATCAAAAATGCCATCAAAGAAGCCATACTCGATGGCGATATCCCCAACGAATACGAAGCCGCAAAAGGACTGATGCACAATTTGGGGCTACAATTGCAATTAACACCGACAACAAAAAAAGAATGACGACTTCCATTTACAAGCTTCGCGTGATTTTAGACGCCGAGGCCGATGTCTTTAGAGATTTAGAATTGCCAAGTGATTTCACCTTAGAACAACTACTTGCCGCCATTACACAATCCTTTAATTTGGAGACAGGCGAAATGGGGTCCTTTTATATTTCAGATGAAGACTGGAACCAAGGAACGGAAATAAGTATGGAGGATTTCGGTGAACCCGGCGGTCTGCTCATGCGCGATGTCACTGTTGCTGTAGGTTTCCCAGAGCATTATAGCCGCTTGATTTTGGTTTATGATTTCTTGGCCATGTGGACCTTTTTTGTAGAATTGGTAAGTATTCGCAAAGGCGATACCGGTACGTACCCACAAGAGGTGCTGCGCTTTGGCGAACGTCCCGACCAAGCGCCAGAAAAAATGTTCGGCAGCGACACCCATCAAAAAAATATTTTTGATGATGCATTCGATGAGGAAGACGACTTTAGCGAGGAGGATGACGCGTGGTAAAGCTCATGGCCTGTTGTCTTTTTTGGTAAGTGATAGGGTTTCTTCGATAAAAGAGCATCTTATTCGAAATTGAAGGAATAAGCACTTTTTGCATCCTTTTTGAGAACACCTTCTTTAACCAACTGATTACAGACCGCTCGCACCTTTCTACCCAACGACTCATAGGTTTGCCCCACTACTTCACCACCATGAATCCGGCGATACACTTCCGGAGTGATTTCTGCGGCCTTTAATGCTTGGTCATTATATTTTGTAAAGAGGTAGGTTAGATTGAGAATCTCCTTTGCCACCTGCTCAAGTCCGATAAATGTGAGCCCCATTTTTTCTGTCAACTCATCTCTAAAATCAGTTTTCACAAGAACTCTATCCAATACATAAATAGGGGTTTGTTCGGTGGATGCTTCGTGTTCGTAAAGCAGACCATTTCTTCTCAATTCATCAATAACTTCAAAATGGTTGTTACTTTCACTTAATAAAATAGTGAAGTATCTTTTTCTGTTTTGTAATTCTGATTTGTAGAAATAAGCGAGAACAGCTTTGTGTTCATAAGTAAGTTTCGCTTTGATTTTCAATTCGATATATTTTTCAAAACCCTTAAGCCAAGTGTTAATGAAATCATCTACTAATTTTCCAGTAGGGATTATCAATGAAATCATTTCATCCTTAATATCGTAGTAGGGCAAATCGATTTTGTTCTCTAATGCGCCATTTACTAGCGAAGCCATGCCTCTTCCTTGGTTTTCAATTTTATCAAAAACTTTAAGTACCGATGCAAGTTTAGGATTTTTACTCTCCGGAATACCTGGAATAATCCTTCGAATTTCAATAGTAGATTCTGTATATAGAATTCTTATTTTTTCTTTAAAACTTCCTGGGTTCTTGATTTCAATAAACTGCCCGGGCTCTACACGAATGGTTACAAAGTTATCTTTACTGTAATCTCTGTGAGCTAGTGCATTATTAATGGTTTCCCGAATTAACTTTTCGGGATACTCGGGTTCACTTTTCCCACCTTCGGCAATTGTTCTATTAATTTTAATATTTCCCCAAACATACCTAAAGGATTCTTCCATTAGGCTTAGGACATCCGTTCGGAAAATCTTTTTGTCCTTGCCAATGTCTGAGCTTGTGTCATAGT
The DNA here is from genome assembly GCA_022565875.1 of Schleiferiaceae bacterium. GTDB lineage: Bacteria > Bacteroidota > Bacteroidia > Flavobacteriales > Schleiferiaceae > JAIULY01. The sequence continues at coordinate 17,406 of JAIULY010000012.1, forward strand.
AGGCATTGACTTCGACTCTTGACGCTAAAAAGTGAAAAGGATCGGCTCCACAGATTAGCATCCCCAACAAGGTAACAGTATCCTCTTTTACAAAATGCTGATTACTTAAAAAAGGCTTGGCTTTTGAGAGGCTTGGCTTTAACGTCTCACTTCTAATCTCTCGATTTAATAAATTAATGTAGTTGTTTATTTTATCAATACTCAAATCGTTGATAGTTGCTGTCTCAACAGGAGAGATTTCTTTAGCATATTCCAATTCTTGTTTGTATTCTTTTTGTTGATTAATCTTACTTATTGGAATAATTTTATCCTGGGTCAATTTTCTTTCAAAATACCTTTCATTGTAAGATACATACTTTAAATCATCAGATAGCGGATACACTGCGATAACCATTAAATCAAAAGTCTTCTCGCCCCTATTTATTGAATAATAATCAAAATATATATTGTTTGACAAATCAAGAAAAACCCCATTATCGTTTTGAAAAACAACCTTTTGAAGATCAATGATTTTACTCTCATTGTTTCTTTCAAAACCAGAAAACATATACTTTTTATCTCTTTCTCTTACACCAGCAATAACTAATCCGCCATCTGTATTTAGATAGGCACAGATAGTTTCCTTGAGGGAATTCCAATCCCCTTTAGTAGATAAATCTTTTAGTTCGATTTTTGTCTTTTCAACATCAATAAACTGATTAGAATCAATTGATCTTTCTATATTCTCTAGGGCTTGTTTTATGTAATTTGATTTAAATAAATTACTGTCTTTCATTGTTTTACTTTTGAAAGTTTTATTTTGTAAAATAAAAAACCTAAAATTAGGGTGTTATGCGTTACAAATACGCTTCAACTTTTTCTTTAACAACACATTAGTTGTATTTGTAGCCCCGAGCAGAATCGAACTGCTATCAAAAGTTTAGGAAACTTCTATTCTATCCGTTGAACTACGGGGCCAAAAGTGTGCTACATGCGCACACATTCGTTATTATCAGTTAAAAAACGTTGCAAAAAGAAAATCTCCAACAAATTTTTCCACATCATCCATAACAGGGGTAGGTGTTCCGTTTCCGGAAATCCAAGGGCAGTGACCAGCGCCAGGAAAAACCAACAGCTCTGAGCGCATGCCAACGGCGAGTGCTTGAGCATGCATACTTTCACTACCACAAAGACGAATTCTTTGATCTAATGGCGGGAAATTAGAAAATATCGGGCCGCAGCCAAAAGGAACAACGGGGTCTGCATCACCGTGCACACTCACCAACGGCACACCACCTGCTCGAATAATATCCGCACGGTCTAAGGCACCAGCCAAATTTACCACAGCATGTACCGTGCTGCTGTATCCCGCACTACCGCGATTCCCTTCTAATCCGCCTTCGTTTTGCAAAGCTTGAAGAATATGTGGTTCCATAAAAGCAGGGTCATCTAAATACGCTAAATGCGCCATTAAAATAGCTCCAGCTGAATTTCCAGCACCAATGATAATGTTGGTATCAATACCATAAATATTATCTAGCTCTACAACAGACTTTCTAAAAAAGCGCGTAGCTGCTTTGCCATCGTGAATGGCCCGCACCACTACATCCAATAATGCTGCACTGTCGTTTAACAACTGTAAACCTGAACCGAGGCGATAGGAAAACGAGGCGGTCACATACCCCTTTCGGGCAAAGGTTTCACACAAGCGCACCATGTCTGGCAGTCCCCTTGAGCCATCAATAAATGCTCCACCATGTGCGAAAACAATTAGCGGACGGGCTGTCAAGCTATCGCCCTCAGGCTGATAAATATCCATCATTAGATCCATGTTCGTAGTAAAAGGCACAGTTGTAACCGTAACACCATTGAACACCTCATCTTGATAGCGCTCAGCCACAGGCGTTTCTATTGGAGGCGTATTTGCGTCATCATCTTTACTACAGCTGCCAACAAACAAAGCGGTAATCAATACCAGCAACCAAAAATGGTATCCTTTCGAATTAATCATACATCGTAAAATTTAAAAGCGTAAAACTAATGTAAAGTTCTGAAAATTGGAACGTGTATTTTTCAAGTTGTTGTGCGCATTAAAACAGGATAACGGAGCATTCAAACATTTCCAGAGGTCAATTCAATTACATTTCATAAATTTGAGTGAAAATGGACAAAATTAAACTACTATGGAACGTTTCTTTACCTTACTTCTTCTTTGTACTATTGCTTTTGCAGCCAACCTCCAAGCCCAGAATCAACCACCTACCCTTTCCATAACAAATGTTGTAGTAGACACAGTGGCGGAGACTATTGCTATTACCTACGACGTTCAAGACGCGGAAAATGATCCTTTAGAAATTCTAGTAGGTTTGAGTACCGACAGCGGCACAACGCATCTAGAAACCAACTTTTTCTTAAGTGGTGATGTCGGTTTTCCTGTAACACCCGGCAACGGCAAAAATATTGTTGTCAACTATGATGGGCAAGCACTACACAGCCGGAACGGCCCCTCTATTTGGGGGACCTTAAAAATAACAGCAACGGACAGAAAACCCGTTGACCTACAACCCATTATCGATCTAATCGACAGTGCAGCTATTTACAATCACTTGCTGTTTTTCAGTCAGCCCAGGCACCACCAAACCGCAGCAGGCGGCCTCACAGCAGTAAAAGACACCATAGTTTCGGGATTTCTTACGGCACAGCTGCAAGTGGAGCGTTTGCCCTTCAACTTTGGAGCAGTTGCCGCCGAAAACCTCAAAGGCAGAAAGCCCGGGCTCATTTCAGAGGAAAAAGTAATTGTGTTAGACGGCCATTTTGACGCAGTGGCCAACACACCTGGGGCTGATGACAATGCCACTGCACTGGTTAGTCTTATGGCGGGGGTGGAATTTTTAAAAGACTTGCACTTTGAAAAAACTATAAACTATTTGGCTTTTGACAAAGAAGAGCAGGGCTTGGTAGGCGCCATTCATTATGTCACAAACAGTATACTGCCCTACGAGGAGATTGAGGCTGTCATAAATGGCGAAATGCTTGGATATTATGACTCAACAGCCAACTCACAACAGGTACCACAAGGCTTCAATATAGTTTTTCCAGCAGCTGTAGATTCGATTAATGCCAGTGGTAATCGCGGTATCTTTTTATTTGTCATCGGCAACACCACCAATAGCTCACAATTGTCTGTTGTTTTCGATTCAGTAGCTCGACATTATGTCCCTTCCATTCGCAGTTTGGTATTAAATGCACCAGGCACAGGGGCCCTCACACCCGATTTGCGTCGCAGTGACCACGCCGCGTTTTGGGATGCAGGCATTCCCGCATTAATGCTAACAGATGGTGCCGATACGCGAAACCCCTATTACCACACCCCCGCCGACTCAGTAGGTACATTGAATATGAATTTTTTGGTAAAGAATGTGAAAGCTATGGTGGCCAATGTTGCTGCACTCGCCACTCCTTTAAGTGCTGGTGTGGATCAAAGCACACCCTTTCTACTCTCCAATGCAAATGTTGTATCCTCCGAAAGTCATCAAAAAGTACCGGCTGTAGAGTTGTTTCCAGTACCTTCGAACGGTAGGGTGTATTTGAGATTTGAACAATCGGCTGACAACGTTATTATAAAAATAACAACACCAGAGGGAAAGCACGTGTTTGAACAACAACAACGCGTTTTTGCCGGAGAGCAGTACCAAATTGATTTAGGCGCTAGCGCCAATTTGGTGCATGGCTTACTATTGGTAGAAATTGTTATTGATGAGAAGCGAGTGCACAAAAAGTTGTTGATGCATCCACCACACCAACATTAACAGGGGAAAAGCAACTCCAATAGCTATAATTGATGTATCTTGGTGCCACAATAACCATTAAAATAAACAGATAAAAAATGGGTAAGAAATTAGCTGTACTACTCCATGGCTCTGGAGTTTATGACGGTACTGAAATACAGGAAGCCGTGCTCACACTTTTGGCTATTGCCAATGCAGGTCACCAATACGAATGTTTTGCACCTAACAAAAAGCAACTACACGTCATCAATCATCTCAATGGCGAAGTGATGGATGAAGAGCGCAATGTGCTTGTTGAAAGTGCACGAATTGCGAGAGGTGAAATAAAAGATGCTTCACAACTCAATATCCATGATTTTGACGGATTGGTATTGCCCGGTGGTTTTGGCACAGCCAAGAATTTTACCACATGGGCCTTAAAAGGTCCAGAAAGTGACATCGACCCTATTATCAAAAATATTATAATCAGTGCTGTGGTTGAAAAAAGACCTATTGTTGCGCTCTGCATGAGTCCAACGACCATAGCCAAAGCCCTTGAAGGAACTTCTTATACTGCCAGCCTTTCTGTAGGGACAACAAAGGAAAAATCGCCTTATGACATTGCAGGAATTCACTCAGGTATGCAAGCAGTTGGCGCTAAACCCCAAGAAGTTCTCGCCAGTGAAATAGCCTTTGATAGCGAACTAAAAATCATTAGTGCGCCCTGTTATATGATGGAGGCGTCCATTGGAGACGTGGCCAAAAACATAGCTCAGGCCATTGCACAACTCGACCATTGTTAAAATTTTAAAAGGTCGCTGAACAAGTTTTTTCAGCGACCTTTTACACTTACTTTTTTTGGTTGTTAATGATTGTCGAAATGGCTCGCTTGTATTGAGCCAACTCCTCTTGCAATGTTTCTAAGAGTAATTCCATTTTTAGCCGATTCACCTCGCGATGATATTGCTCAGAATAACAGACATTATGTCTATTAAAACCCGTAGATTCATTGCCACTGTGAGTTTCTAAGTACTTCCCTCCCCCATTTGTAGAAAGATTATCCATACACAGTAGTTTTGGTTTGAGCTGTGAATTTATATAAATTATCCTTTTAAAAACACGTGTTCGTATAATTCACACTTTGTTCGCGCAAAGAATAAACACCTTATTTAACAGCTCTTTACACTACAAAAATCTTTGAACATTATTAATTCAACCAAAATAATAAGCCTCTTCCTTTTCAGAAAAAGTCAAAATCTAGGCAGCTACTGTTAAAAAATGCCTTAAAAATTGTTCAATATGCTTGTTGGTAAGAAATGGCACCGCAGAAAAGTTAAAGCGATTGATAATAATTCTTTAGCCGTGTTTTTATTTGAAAATAACGAAAAAGACCAAATAGGGCCGTTATGACACTTACCACCAAAGTAAGTAAGCCTATCCAACGGCTATCTTGAAAATCTTCGAGTTGTAAAAATGTGATTCCCCCAAGAATCATATAAACAGAAGCTCTTAAATAAGAGAGTAATGTGCGCTCATTGGCAAGTCGCGTTCGCTCTAGCGCAAGGTAATCTCGGAGAATAATCTTCTCATCTGTCTCAAATACAGGCTTAAAAAGTTTCATTCGTTTTATTTTCAAAATTAGGCCTTTAGCGCAATACCCATTGTGACAAAAGTCAAAAAAAAAGCCAGGCAATATAGATTGCCTGGCCATTAATTTCGCTTCCTCGAATGATTATAATTGACTCATTATAGTAAAATTGCCATTGACAAATTCATATTGAGAAATGCCATTCCTACCCAAAACAATAAAAGACTTGGGGCCTTTAATTATATCAACAGCATCAACATTGGTGGCATGAAAGATTTGAGTTGGCTTGTTTGGCTGGGTTCTATCAAAGATTTTTATTCCGTTATCACAAACGTAAAGATAATCAGAACCTAGGGCTAGTCCAATTGGGCCAGATAATTGAACATTATGAACCTGCATGGGCAATTGAATATTTGAGATATCGTAGGTCTGCAGTTCATTAACACCTCCCCTACACCCCCTATTCTCGGTGGACCGCAAGGTAACGTAAGCAAAATTTTGATCTGCAACTACGGGGTCACAAGCGACTACATGTCGTGTTATCGAGAGCAAATTGATTGCGGGTGCATTTGCAATATTGTAGATGTACATACCGTCGTTAGCGCCAAAGAACAACGTTTGATTGTCTCTAGGGAAAATCGTTTCCATTCCAAAACCTAAAAAAGTTGCGCTAATAAAATTGGGCTTTTCAGGGTTTGACAAGCCAAAAATCGACAGCGTATCTTGACTCAGGACAAACAAGTGGTTGTTTGCAATGGCAAAAGTAGCGAGTGATCCTCCCTGACCTACTGTTCCTGGGCGAATATTCGAGTCAGCGGAACCAACGCCTTCGCTACACCCCGACAAAAACAGGAAGGCTCCTGTAATAACAAAAAACTTATAAAGTGATTTCATGAGAATAAGGTTAGGTTATCGTTTCAGTTTTCTAAAATCCATAATAATAGCATTTTCAGGTCTTGCACGCAGCACAGATTCCCGAAAAGGCATACCATCAGGAGGGGTAATTTCTGGGAACAGATCCATTTGACGATGCAACACTTTAAACGGCTTATTTTCTATAGGTAATTGAATAGAGAGCAAATCCGTGACATTATCTGCGTAGAGGATACCATCGCGGATACTGAGGTCTCTATTGCCTGGAATGGCTATGAACCCAAGTCGCTTCGGATCTTTGGGGTTGGCGTTATCCACTATGTGAATTCCCTCATTTTGCTCATTAACAAATAGGAAGTCTTTGTAAATATAGATTTTCCCTGTTTTGTTCATTTGCTTCTCCCCAACAAACTTGACGGCCTTATCCATATCAGACCTAAGTATGTAAATGGGTTCATACTGCGAATAAATGTTTCTATTGTTGTCGTCAACACATCCCGTAGCAATGAGCACGCCGAATGCAAGAAATAGCAGCGGAGAAAAAATCTGTTTGTATTTCATAATCATGTATTAATAAGGGTTAATTAGTATTGCAAATCAAGGTGTTTGTTGGACCAATCGCACCGCCGCCATTATTTCTTGATTGCGTTGCGCTTTCAAAATATGTTTTGGTGGAGCCAATCTTTCGGAACAGTCCATCCTTGGACACGATTCGCAAGTTACCCCAACGTTCTTATTTTCAATTTTTGGATCATCAATGAACTTCACCTTTCGTTTGTTAGCTGGTGTCAATTCAAAGCCAATGCAGATACTTCTACCTGTTTGGCTACGTGCATTATCCGGCGTAAATGTACTCAAAATATAATAACTACGACCATCTGGATAATGAGAAATTTGTGTTCCAATAAAAGATTCACCAATAGCGTGATACTTGTTTGGATTTTTGCCAATAGCAATAGATAACCAACGCGCACAATAATGCTCTTTAAATCGGTTACCGTGGGGGTTGTGGGTTTTACTGAGATGCAGCTCTTTGGTTAATTCGTAAGCATTTTGAGTACGATGTATAGAAAATCTCAAAAAGAAAAGCTCTTTGATATTTAATAACCCCGGAAGCACATTAGTGAGGCGGTGCAGGAAGGTTTCAGGTGTTTCGCTGTATTTTGTTTGAATTTGGTGAAATGCACTAGGGTCAAAATGAGGCGAATTAAAAAACTTCAACAAATCGGGATATAAATTATTCTTGGGCAACAGGAAGGCTCCCGCAAAATAGCTAGCTTTAAAATTGTGTAATACTTCGTCAAACGTATCAAACTGAATCCAAGTAAACGTTTCAGGTCGCGGCGAAATATCCATCACACAGTAGCCCAGCTCCTTAGCCAACACAAATCGCATTTGGCTTTCAGAAAGGCTTGGACTCAACCAGAGCTTGGGTTGATTTCCTGGAGTAAAAATGCTTCTCACTTCAGGAAATTGAAAGTCTTGAAGTTCATTTCGCGAAATTGAAAAGTTAAACTCCTCTTGGAGTAGCGCCTTTAAATCTTCACTAGAAACTTGATGATGCGCATTTAACCCATAACGCACTAATGCTTGTTCCGCAAAAGTTTCGATTTCAGGAAACCAATTCAAATGCATTTCTTGGTAAGAGCGCAGTGCCGAAAGGAAAAAGGTATCGCGTTTAAGATTTACAGATCTAGCGATATCAAAAAGTGTATTAATAAATGCCGATGTTTTCTCTGGTGCCTCCGCAATAATGTCAATGAGGTCGGTTTCAGAGATACCAAAAAGATCAAGTGGAATTTCCTTAAGGACACCACTTTGGAGAATTTCTGCCAAAGGCGCCATGTTTCCGGTCAATTTTAAGGATACCAACTCCTCATAATCAACCTCGAGCGCCTCTGCCAAGAGAATTATTTTATCTGTTTTGGGATATTTTTTCCCTTTTTCAATTTCATTGAGATAGGATTTCGAAAGCCCCGTTTTCTTACTCAACCCGAAAAGAGAAAGGTCCTTAAGCCCCCTCATCTGCTTGATTTTCAAACCTAAAATCACCTTTACATGTGCTTCACTTACCATTTCTACGCTGTATTTGAATGCGAAAGTACGCCCTTTTTACAAAAGACAAAAAAACATTTTTTTCACTTTTAGCGAACGTTCGCTTGTATATTTAAATTCGCTGACATATGTTTGCACCGTAAAACGATACGATATGAATGCGACATTAGTAAAGCTTGTTTATGACGTAGACATCCAAGGCGATATTCTTCCTCGTTTTGATGAAATTTTAACAGCAGAGGCCATCTCCTTCATTAAAATACTCCATCAAAAATTCGAAGGTACACGCCAAGCGCTTTTAGAGCAACGTCAAGAAACACAACGACAGATTGAGGCAGGCGTACCGCTTACCTTTCCCAAAGAAACCAAGAACATTCGCACTACCGACTGGAAAATAGCCCCTATACCTGCCTATCTTGAGGACAGGAGAGTAGAAATTACAGGGCCTGTAGATCGGAAAATGGTTATCAACGCCTTAAACTCCAATGCGAAAGTATTTATGGCCGATTTTGAAGATAGCCACGCTCCCACTTGGGCGGGGACTATTCAGGGTCAGATCAACTTATTGGACGCCAACAAAGGCACCATTTCTTACCAAAACCCAACTAGCGGTAAGCGGTACAAGCTCAATGACAATCCCGCCATTTTATTTGTCCGACCAAGAGGTTGGCATTTAAATGAAAAACACGTCATCATTGCCGGAGAACCCGTTTCTGCAAGTCTATTTGATTTTGGGTTATACTTTTTTCACAATGCAGCACTATTGCTCCAAAGCGAAAAGGTTCCCACTTTTTACCTACCGAAGCTCGAACATTACAAAGAAGCGCGGCTGTGGAATGCTGTGTTCACTTTTGCGCAAGAGTACCTAAACATTCCAACAGGGACAATAAAAGCGACGGTTTTAATAGAAACCATTACAGCAAGCTTTCAGCTAGACGAAATTCTATACGAACTTCGGGAGCATGCTGCCGGCTTAAACTGCGGGCGTTGGGATTATATCTTCTCTTTTATCAAGCGGTTTCGCAATGACCCCAATTATATTTTACCTGACCGATCTGCTGTAACCATGCAAGTGCCCTTTATGGCCGCTTATGCCAAGCGCGTGGTGCAGGTTTGTCACACAAGAGGGGCACACGCTATGGGAGGTATGGCAGCACAAATCCCCATAAAAGGGGATGAAAAAGCCAATGTCGCCGCCTTTGAAAAAGTGCGTGCCGACAAGTTGAGAGAGGTGCAATTAGGGCATGACGGGACATGGGTCGCGCATCCCGGTTTGGTGGCAGTTGCTATGGACGTTTTTGACGAACACATGCCAACGGCCAATCAGATATCCAAGACTCTTCCAGAAGGCATCATAACCGAATCCGATTTGATAGCACCCCTAAAAGGTCCTGTAACCGAGGAAGGGGTTCGCATGAACATACAGGTGGGGCTACTTTATGTAAGTGCTTGGTTAAGTGGAACAGGTGCAGCAGCCATACACCATTTAATGGAAGATGCCGCCACAGCAGAAATATCGAGAACTCAACTGTGGCAATGGATACGATTTGCAGTAAAATTGGAGAACGGCCACACCTTAACGCCTGAGTTATACAAAGCGTATCGTGCTGAAGAAGTGCTCAAAATAGAACAACAAGAAGGACACCCTACAACCTGGATTGCGCAATTACCGAGAGCCATCGCCCTATTTGATGATTTGGTATTAAAACCAGATTTCACGGATTTTTTGACACTAGAAGCTTACAATTTTTTTGAATAAACAATTGACCATTAACACAAGTAAACATGAACAAATCAGAATTCATTAAGGCCTTAGAGGCCGATTGGACAAAGAATGCACGTTGGGAAGGAATCACACGCCCTTACACCGCAGCGGATGTGTTGCGATTGCGAGGAACCGTTACCATTACCCACACCTTAGCTCAGCTTGGTGCGGAGAAATTGTATCGCAAATTGACAACGCAACCAGTAGTCAGTGCCTTAGGCGCATTGACAGGCAATCAAGCCATTCAAGAAGTAACCGCGGGCTTAGAAGCGATTTACTTAAGCGGATGGCAAGTTGCAGCAGACGCCAACTTGGCCGGTCACATGTTCCCGGACCAATCATTGTATCCCGCAAACAGTGTTCCTGCCGTTGTAAAACGCATCAACCACGCTTTGCTGCGCGCAGATCAAATCCAGAGCGTAGACGGCAATGGCGATATCGATTGGTTAGTTCCCATTGTGGCCGATGCGGAAGCCGGTTTCGGCGGAAATCTCAATGCCTTTGAGCTCATGAAAGACATGATTGAAGCCGGAGCAGCAGGGGTCCACTTTGAAGATCAGCTTTCGTCAGCAAAAAAATGCGGACACTTGGGAGGCAAGGTATTAGTGCCTACACAAGAAGCCATAAACAAACTCGTTGCAGCAAGGCTTGCGGCAGACGTAGCAGGCGTATCGACCTTAATCATCGCCAGAACAGATGCTGACGCGGCCAACTTACTCACTAGTGATGTTGATGAAAGAGACCGAGAATTCATAACAGGGGAACGTACCCCAGAAGGATTTTTCTTTGTCAATTGCGGTATTGAGCAAGCCATCAGTCGCGGATTGAGCTACGCACCCTATGCCGATTTAATTTGGATGGAGACTTCAAAACCAGATTTAGACGAAGCCAAAGCATTTGCAGCAGCCATTCACAAAGAATTCCCTGGGAAAATGCTTGCCTACAATTGCAGTCCCTCTTTCAATTGGGCTTCTAAACTATCGCAAGAGGAAATGAGCACATTTAGAGAGTCCTTGGCAGCCCTAGGTTTCAAATTCCAATTCATCACCCTAGCCGGATTCCATGCTTTGAATACCAGCATGTTTGAATTGTCTTTAGCTTATAAAGAATCGGGAATGGCAGGCTACAGTCAATTGCAACAAAAAGAATTTGAACTGCAAAAGAAAGGATTCAAAGCCGTGAAGCACCAAAGCTTTGTGGGTACCGGTTACTACGACGACGTACAAAACGTCATTACGAGCGGTACATCATCTACCGTGGCCCTGAAAGACTCCACAGAAACAGCCCAATTCGTATAGTTTTTGTTTTTTTAGGTTTCATGAGAATGCAGTCATTATGGCTGCATTTTTTTATTTGAAGACGATACAGTTTAGGGTCAGAGAAACCATGTCAAAAAAAGAGCGACTGCCAAAAGTGAGAAGATAAATACTGGTAAAGTTCAGGAGAAATATAAGAGGGGTCGTCTATGAGTCAACATCAATAAATTGAAGTTTAGCGAAATTGATTTTGGGAGATTATAGGTGTGTGCGAACCTGCATCCATCTTACATCACAAAAACATACTGACAGCTCGAAATTATTATACGCTTATCACCAAATAACCTACATTTCGGAAATAAACATGCAAAATAATCAGTTGATTTTCAATTCAATAAAAACAAGCCGCCCTACATTTTTGGAGACATCCGGATAAAACGAAATTATTATACGCTTATCGTTTTGCGTGTATGAGAAGTAGCGGATTAAAAAGCACTTCACTTTCAGTTTGGTACTGACTTTTATTAAAAGCACTGACCTTTGATTTAGCACTGAACCCGCTATTTCTTGTACAAGCTGTTGGCAGCTGGTGTTCTCTCACCTGTTTTTGTAAATCATTTAGCTGTTGGATTACATTGTCTGTGTCGTATCAGGAGTTTATGTTTTTATTCTCGGAAGGGAAATAGGTTCATTATATTCAATTTTGTTTGGGTAAGCGTTCTCGTTCTTTTTCGGTAATTAAATTCCTAATTCAATGCCTTGATGTTGGTAGGTGATTACCGATATACCCTACGTAAATATTAAGGTTCTCAGGATAAATATGAAATCTCAGATTGCCAGTTTTAATATGCAACTCAAAGCACTCTCGTCTTCCATCAGGCAAACTGAATACTCTCATATTGACAAGCTCTCGTTGTTGCATTGTAGAATTTGATTCAGGCGAAATATTTAATGCAGCGTTACTTTTTGCGTTTCGATAATTGAAACTGCCTTCATTCCAATGATTTACTACATAGTTGTCGAGTTCTCGAATTTTGTCAATAATCTGTTCAAGATAAGTTCCGCCAATAGCTTGTATTTGTGCTTCTATATTTGCACAAAAAACTATCCTCGAGAAAAGTTCTTCTCTTCTTTCCCAAAATGTTTGAGGCGTTAGTTCCCAATTATTATTTTCAAAAAAAGTATTGTATGATACTATATCACTGATGCAGGAATCTGCTGGAATGTCTTTAAAATTTATTCCATAAAAAGCATTATAAAGACGGTATTTTTCATTGAAGTTTTCAATAGATGGTATTGGCTCATCAATTGAATTTATTTGTTGAAGCAAATTCGGTAACACCTGAATTGAGAACTGTTTGTCTTCCAAATTTGAAAATACTACTTCTGCAAATGTTCCTTCTTCAACTGTTACATCCCATATAGAATCGTGCTTTAGAAAGATTTCATTTGCTTTACGCCCTTCAAATATTGCTTGTAAGGTTTGTAAGTTGCTTTCTAATTCATTTGTTGAAGCATCAACGTAACTTGGATTAAAAAGGTAATAATTAAACATTCTTCTTCAACCGAATTAAGTGTGAATAATCTATTTGAGTTTGGTCAAAGAATCCTTTTGGCCAATCTGTTAACTCCCCTTTTTCTTTTATTCCAATTGCCTTTATCTCTGGTTGCTTACCATTTTTATGCTGCTGGAAAAAGTTAACTATGACTTCATTATTGTTTATTTCTTTCTCAGCAACTGCAATTTGAACACCATTAATAAAATGGTCACTATGTGTTTCTACGATTACATTAACACCAGCATTTGCAACCATTGCTAAAAATCTACCAATTTTTGATTGTGCTGATGGGTGTAAATGTGCTTCTGGATTTTCTACAATTAAATAAGAACCCTTTTCAGCGATTAGACCTGATGCAATAATTGGCAAAATATAACTAATTCCAAATCCAATATTTGTTGCAATTGTCGGGTTTGCTGTTGTAAATTGATTTTCAATGAGAACCTGACTTGTAAGCGCCTCTTTACTTTTTGTAGCTTTTACACTCACCCCTGGAATTATATAACCTAACCAAGCATTAACTTGGTCGCTTATGTTTACTGACTTTATAACTTCCATTTCTTTGGTAAAACGATTTTCAACACTTGCGTGAGGGCATAGCCTTTCAGAATTTACTTTATAATAACCTTCTTCAAGATCAATTATTTGTGCGGTGTTTTCTCCTTTCCAACCTGTATGTTGATAATCATAATATCTTAAATCCTGAGATATTCTTGGGCCTGTTCTTTCAGCATTTAAATAGTAAAACTGCTGTTTCAGAAGAGGTAGGTCTTTATATAAATAATTTTCTGAAAAAGCTATCTTGTTTGCCAAAATCCAAAGCTGCGGTTCAGTGGAATAGAGATTTTCAACGTAGGTTGCTTCAATATCTGAATCATCATAATTCAAACATATATTTATCTCAGATTTTGGAACATTTTTATTCAATACAAAATCAACTGTCCCAAGAGACAGACAAAAATCTTCATTCAAAGGGATTCTTGCTTCATTCCATCCAGATAGCATATATGATTTACTCGAAAAATCATAATATACACATCTATTAATTGTGCTTTTTAAAAACAATAAAGCTTGTATGGCAGTGCTTTTACCATTACCATTAACACCTGCCATAATTGTTAATTTATTTAATTGAATTTCAATGTCGGTAAAACATTTGAAGTTATTTATTTTTAGTTTGCTCATTTTATAAACTTAAATTTTCGCTAATGATTTCTTCGGCTGCTTTGAATGCTACTTGATGATTAAGTTTTGCATTTGTTCCCCAAGTCAGTTTTTGAAAAAGTTCTTCATCATTTGTTATTCTTGTTGCCAAAGGCTTTGCTAATTTAAATTCTTCATTGTTTGCAATAACGCTTGAGCTATCATATTGACTTAATAGAACACTCCAGCTTACGAAAAGTGCTTTATTTATTAATTGCCTTCTTGCTCCAGGTTCTAAATGTTCTTCAAGAGATTTCCTAAAAGCATATTGGCCAAATAAATGATAGGCATTTCGCATAGCATTATCAAATAGTATAACATAATTACTATAGTCAGCAGATTTATCTTTGCTTAATTGTTCTGTAATCGTATTTAATTCTGAGTCGATATTACCACTATAGTTTGAAAGTGTTTTGTCTACCTGATATTTTCTATGGAACAATATAAAACGCAAAGCCAATTCCTGGGATTCCATTCTTACATCTTTAACACTCCAACCCGTTGCTTCCTTAAAAAATGGTGAGTTTGCCATTTCTCTTAAAGCATCACGTAAAGGACGACTAGCTAAGCAATTTCTTATCTCTTGAGCGTTTAGTGGTTGACCACCTGTATTTATTCTTCTAAATATGTCATATTTCAATTTAAAAGGAGAGGATGGGTCAATTACATTTACAGTAATATTGGTCATATTTAACCATCTAAAATACTTAGCATCGATAGCAGATTTTCCATTTTCTGATTTATCTTTATTTTTTGATGAGTAATATTTTCCTCCACATTTTTCTTGTAAGTATTCAAGATTGTTTAAGCGAAATTTGTTGTTCATAAAATCTCGAATTGTACTTAAACGTTGCAACCCATCAACAACAGAAATTCTGCCATCTTCATCTTGTGCGAAATAAAATATTGGCAGTGGTATTCGAAGTAAAATAGATTCTATTAGCCTTGACTTTCGCAAATCATCCCAAACTAAATTTCTTTGAAAATCAGGTGTTAAGTCTATATCCTCTAATTCCATCATATCATACACCTGACGTAATGAAAGTTGTTTGGTATCTACTCTTATTTTTTCTGGGTCATAAGGAACGTCTTCTGGTTCGTCATCTAATTCGGTTTCTTCTGTACCCAAAGAAGCCTCAACAGGATTTAATTGAAGCAACAGTTCTTCCAACTTGCTTCTTAATATATCATTATCTAAATCAATTTCAACATCTCTATCAACTATAATAAATTGATTCTCTCTTAATTCTAGTTTGAGATAAACTTTACCTCCATCTTTAGCATCAACAAACCTGTAAATGTTTATTTCGTCAGGTTTATCTTTAAAGTTTAATGCTTTTAGCAGTTTATCTTCACCTGATTTTAGTCTAATATTTAATTCCATTTTTCGATTATTTGAATTTACAAATATATGGCTATTTCTGCCTTCATCAATTTTAGGATATCGGCTTATTCGTTGTCCAGTTGAAATTTGGTCTGTATTTTGGTCACTTGTCAAAATGGTTTACTGTTTCTTGTTTTTAGACATTTTTTTTGTTGTGTCGCTATCTTAATGCACCTGTTGCCAACGCCAAATACCCTACATTTTGAAAGCATCAGTATAACCAAATCAATACCTACGCCCCCCCTTAAACACCTTACATTCTAAAGACATCCGCGGAAGCGATTAAGATTCTTTATCAACATCAAAATCATTGCGATTGCAGAAAACATACCTGTATACCAAACTAGTGTCTTTTTGGGGACATATACAGGATGAAGCAAGAAAAAACACATACACCCACACACTGTCGACCTTCGGATGCTGCTCTTTAAATGACAACCTTACCCCTAACCTGTTCTAGTTCTTGACTCAGGGCGTCCCACTGCTCTAGTAACTGTTCTAACTTTTTCTTATCTGATTCGTACGCAACAAAAAAATCAGGATTA
>JAIULY010000013.1 GCA_022565875.1 Schleiferiaceae bacterium
TCGAGAAGTAGTTCTTGCAATTGAAATTGATGGCGTAATTCTTCTAGCGCATTGCGCTGATCTGTAATGTCCTGAACCAATCCATATATTTTACTGCAGGCATTGTTATCGAAAATGGTTTTTCCAACGGTACGAAACCACCGCGTTTTACCTGTACTTGTTTCGATTTCTGTTTCTATATCGTAATCAATACCTTCTGATATGGCAGACTCTATCGCTTTTTCTAAAACTTCATTATTCTTATAATACTTGAAAACATCCTTCATTTCCGGCGGTTGATTGGGATCTCTTTCAAACAACCTGTACGTCTCAGGAAGCCAAAAGAGTGATCCAGAGAGCATAT
This sequence comes from Schleiferiaceae bacterium, assembly GCA_022565875.1. GTDB lineage: Bacteria > Bacteroidota > Bacteroidia > Flavobacteriales > Schleiferiaceae > JAIULY01. Next base: position 344 of record JAIULY010000013.1, read on the forward strand.
CAGCTTCCCAATACCCGATTTTCGCTACCTTTCCCGATTCTTTTAAAATGGAGATGGTGCTTTCAAGTTGCGTAATGATGGATTTGTTTTTTGTGATATCACGGATGAAACCAACAACCCGAATAAGTTTGTTATTCTCAAAAATTCCTTCTCCGGAGTCAATTACATGTTTGATTTTATTGTTGTTTACAACAATTCGATATTCTATTTCGAAGTGTTTTCTTTCTGAAAGTGCTCTACTTCTTTCTACCAAAACTCTTTCTAAATCTTCGAGGTGAATAAGGCTTTCTAAAGAGAAGTTGGTGATGTCACTATCTAAAGGAAGTTCATAGACTTCAAAAATTTTGTTATTGACGTATTCCAAATTGAATTGGGCATCTTGGATATATCCAATTCCGGGAAGATTATTTGCCAAAATTCGCTCTTGTTTTTGCTGATTAATCAATTGCTTCTCAACCAATTTCTGATTGGTAATATCGGCAAACGATGCAAAAACTCGAGTGGGTGTTGTGCTGTTATTATCAAAGATAGGGTGTGCACTTACAAGCAACCAATTGTATGCTTGTTTTTTGGGGTGAAAAACACCCATTTCTACATTCTTAACCGCTTGCCCTGTTCTTAAAGCCACCATGGCTGGATGGTCTACTCCATGAAAAGGCTTACCATCTGGATAAATGGCCTTCCACCTTGGATCCATTGATGTCTTACCACTAAGCTGTTCGAAAGAAGCCCCCAAAAGCTCCTCTGCCGCATTATTTATTTTGGTTATTTCTCCTTTGTGGTTTTGAAAAACCACGCCTTGAGTCATGGTATTAAAAAGAAATTCGTATTCCTTCTTTTCATTTTCGCTACCAGTACTTTTACTTCGCTTAAACATACTTTAAACCCCCAAGCTTTTGATTATTAAAATTTACTTTCCCCAAAGCAAAGTGCTCTAAACCTTAATTTCGAGCTCAATTTTTTCACTTACTGCAAACATAAGGTATACAAATTAAAAATGTTTGTGTTTTAACTCAAATTTTTAAAAAAATTAAATTTAATGAATGGAATGTGTTAAGTTATTGTAATTCAATGGTGAAAATTCTGGTGAGATGTCAAAAAAAAATCCCTTATCACCGCGGCATACATTCAATCGCTTCCATGTTGCCTACTTTACCACCATCAATTTCAAAACGCAATAGGGTGCGAACCTTGTGAAACCCGTGTTTACCTATAGCTCCAGGGTTTAGCGCCAAAAGCTTATGTTCTTTGTGATACTGCACCAAAAGAATGTGCGAATGACCACAAATGTAGATGTCAGGCTGCTGCTTTTGGAGTATTTCTTTGATGCGAAGTGGCAACTTTGTCACGCGGCCTCCTATATGCGTCATAAATACTTTTTTGCCTTCACACGTAAAGTGCAAATCCCTTGGATAGGTTGCGCGCGCTTTATGGTCGTCTATATTGCCATAAACGGCGCGTAAGGTGGCCACTTTGCTCAAGGCATCGGTTACCCTTAAATCGCCAATATCACCGGCATGCCAGACTTCGTCAACCGCCTCCGCATACTTAAGTATTTGATCATCTATGTAACTGTGCGTGTCAGAAAGCAACAAAATTTTGGTCATCCTACAAAAATTTCATGCTAGTAAATCGACTCCCGTTGATAAAGCTGAGAGCATCCACAGGTTTTTTCCCAGGAAGTTGTAACTGCTCGATGCGTATGGCACCACTTCCGGTTCCCACGAGTAATTCTTTTCCCTCAATCACAACTTCTCCAATTTGCAACTCCAAATCTATGGGGGTATGGCCAACTTTGAAAATCTTAATTGGGGCAATAACGCCTTCCTCGGTTTCAAGGGTTGTTATGGCAGTAGGGTAGGAGGCGAGCCCGCGTATGTGATTAATAACTTGCTGTGCTGGTTTTCCCCAAGGAATCTGACAGGTTTCTTTATACAGTTTTGGGGCTTCTTTTCTGGCGGCCTTGTCGTCTTGTGGTTGCGGTTGTAGCGTTTCGGCTGCCAATCCGTCTAAGGTTTCTAAGACCAATGGCGCACCGGCTTCTTTCAATCTGTCGTGCAAAGTGCTGGCGGTGTCGTCCATAAAAATGGGTAAGCGCTTTTGCAATAGCATCCTTCCAGTATCTATTTTTTCATCAATCAAAAATGTGGTAAGTCCAGTTTCTGTTTCACCATTAATGATAGCCCAATTGATCGGGGCAGCGCCTCTGTAGTTGGGCAACAACGACGCATGCAGATTAAAGGTTCCTAAGTGCGGCATGCTCCAGACTACTTGGGGTAACATGCGAAAAGCTACTACTACAAATACATCAGCGTTAAGCGTGGTCAACGCATCAATGAAATCAACGGCCTTAAGCTTTTCGGGTTGCAGGACGGGTACACCCAGTGTTTTTGCAGCTTTCTTTACCGCAGATTCGTTTAACTGTCGCCCACGCCCTGCGGGTTTGTCTGGAACGGTAACCACGCCCACCACCTGATGCTGGCTTTTGGCTATTTCAAATAATTGGTGCGCCGCAAACTCTGGCGTCCCCATAAATACGATGCGAAGTGATTTTTTCATGCGTCTAATTTTGTTTGAGTTTTCCGTCCGTAGTTTGTCTAATTCGGCCACTGTCTAAAGCTTGTCGTACCCATTCAATCGTCAGTTTTGGATTCCCGTTGTCTAAAGCATCTACTAGCTCTTCTATAGTATAGGGATGCTGTTGCAGTAAAGCAAGTGCCTCTTTTTCTATCGTTGTTGTATTTCCTTTGTTCTCACGTTTGCAAACATCACATTTGCCACACTTTGTGGGATGCTTTTCTCCAAAATATTGCACTAATGCTATGCTTCGGCATAATGTATCGTCGGTAACGTACTGCGCCATTTGGGTGACTCTAAATTTCAAATCCTCGTACCGATCTTTTAAGAAAGCGTCCTCAATCCTCAAGTATCGGGCCTCTTGTTTCGCCCGTGTATATCGTATGCTACTACCTTGTTTTTTGGGTTGGTATACTGCATAATTAGACTTGTCTAATTCCTTCAACATATCGACTACTTCCCCATAATTTAGCTTGCTGCGTTTAGCAATCACTTGTTCGTCTATTTTTACGTATTGCGAATTTAAGCCGCCATAGGAACGCAACAGAGTTCCCATGAGATTTTCCCATTTCTGATTGCGAAATTGCAATTGGTAAACGGTAGCATGGTCGGCTTTTAAATGCAATTGTGAGGGCGACCAAAGATCTTCTGTTAAACTGATGTAATCCTGTCGCTCGAGTATTTTTAGGGCTTGTAATGTTTTGGGTATTTGAAAGTTGTATTTAGAGCAGAATGCTTGAATATCGATAATGTATTCTTGTCCTTCTCCGCTGCCATTGGCTAGCATCAAGTAATTACCCATTGCTTGGTACACCTTGCGTACTTCTTCGAGATTGGGGAACGCGTTTAAATTGCGCTCTACCATTACCATCGCTTCCACGCGATTGGTCAACAAAACAGCCCAAGCTGTGTCGCCATCGCGCCCACCACGTCCCGCCTCTTGAAAATACGCTTCTAATGAATCTGGAAGGTCCATGTGTACTACTGATCGAACGTCAGGTTTGTCGATTCCCATTCCAAAGGCGTTTGTGGCTACGATGACTCGTGTTTTTCCAATGGTCCAACTTTCTTGCTTTTGTGTTCGCTGCTCCGGGGCTAGGCCAGCGTGATAATAGTCAGCTGATATGCCGTGTTGTGTTAAGAAGTTGGCCAACTGTGCACAACCATTGCGACTGCGCAAGTAAACAACCGATGAGCCTGGAATTTTTTTGAGAATTTGGAGTAACTTGGTGTGTTTGTTCGTCGTTTCTACAACAACATACCCTAAATTTTCTCGCTTAAAACTCATTTGAAAGCGATTGCTTTGCTTTCTAAAGCGCAGTTTTTCGGCGATGTCGTCAGCAACTCGCGGCGTTGCAGTGGCGGTTACAGCCAGTACAGGTGGACGGTTTTCAATTTTTTCAACAACGTCCGCTATCTGTAAATAGGGGGGGCGAAAATCATATCCCCATTGCGAAATACAATGACTTTCATCTACTGCTACCAGGCAAATATTCATTTTTGGCAATCGCGCTTGAAACAATTCAGATTGCAGTCGTTCCGGGCTGACATATAGGAATTTATAATCGCCATAGATGCAGTTATCTAGTGCCGTATCTATTTCGCTGTACTTCATGCCACTGTGCAAATACAAAGCTTTCACGCCGCGCTGTTGTAGGTTTTGTACTTGGTCGCCCATCAACGCAATAAGCGGTGAAACCACAATGCAAAGGCCCTCCATACACAAGGCAGGCACCTGAAAACAAATGGACTTTCCACCTCCGGTGGGCATCAATGCTAAGGTATCGTTTCCCGCCAAAGCAGAACGAACAATATCTTCTTGCAAGGGACGAAAATCTGGATAGCCCCAATACTGTTGTAAAACTGCTTTCGGGTCTTTCATGGGCATATTTACGTCTCTTCGTCGTAAAACAGTTTGTAGAATTTCTTGCCGGTATCGGGATCAATGCCTTTTTCTACCCACTCGCGCTTTCCATGAATGTAAATGTGAAAGTTTTTATCGAGTTTGATAATGCTTTTAAAAACGCGGGCTTGTTTTTTCACCGCAGCCTCAGAAATAGTGAAGGAGCCTTCCTCGGGTAGAATGGGGCTGCCGATTTCGGCTTCAACTTGTTTGGTATACACGCGAAAAGCGTCTTTCAATCGCTGGTCTTGGAATACGGCGTCTTCAAATGTTTCCTGCTCAAAAACTTGGTTGTTTTGAAAATAGGAAACGCTTCGATTTAAAAGGTCGATGGTGTCGACGCGGTCGGCATCAAAATCTTCCTGAAATTGGTCTTTGATATAGTCTTTTGCCGTTTGTAGAAATTGTGTGGTATGTCGGTATTCCGTAGCCTTTGGACTGACACCCAAAAAATCGCTTTTCCAAAATTGCGCCTCTTCTCCTCGGTTCGCTCTATCGATGAGTAATACTTCTAATTCCCCATCATTGAGACCCATCTCAAAAATCAGCGCTGCTTTATCGATTTTTCGCATATCAATCCCACTTTTTTTGTGTAGCTGAGGGTGCGAGGTGTCAAATTGGTGATCGATGAAGTCGGCTTTGTTTTCCACCTTTAATAACACCAGAGCCGGACCGCGTTGATCGAGGTAGGTGAGTTCGTCGATGGCAACCACCAAAAAATCACCGCCTTTAATTTTCGGATGATCGCTTTGTTTATATAGATGTGTTGCTAGCTCTTTAGTGAGCGGAAAAAAAGCTACCTCATCTGAGAAATACTTTCTAGAATAATTGTGTACTACATTGAATGATAAATCGTTGTCATGTGTGAAAGTGTATTTTTCGTGTGCGTTTTCAAAGGCTTTTGCCAGCATTTCTAACATCCAAAAACGATTTTCTTCATCAAAATCAGGAGAGGAATCAGCGAGTAATAAAGGCTCGTCAAGTTCTCGTTCTCCAATTTTGTGTACAGCGATGTCTAAAATACGGGCATGCGTTACATCTATCATCATGTAAACTGAGGATAATTTTTTTAGTGGGTAATATTGATTTTCTCAACGCGAATCAGACCCTTGCGTTGCATCAAAACAGTATAAACGCCTGTTGCCAGGTGAGATAAATCAATTTCTCCCTCCCCATTCGGAACGGCTACATGAACAAGCGTGCGCCCCGCTAAGTCAATAACTTTTGCCGAAACATCTTTCAAATCCAACGGATTTTTGGTCATTAGGATGTTGTTGTAGGCGTAAAAGTGTAAATTTTCTTTGAAATGCTCCATGTCACTAAGCAAATGCCCACCGATATAGACAACGGAATCTAGGGTTTGCTCAAAGGCAAATTCTTTTACTACAAAGGATTTATTGTCTGCCGCAATATCTAATCGCGCCCAGCCGTAGTAGTACAAGTTGGAGGCTTCTAATAAGCGCAAGCCCAAGTAGCCATCCGAAACGGGACCTACCCAGTTGGAATTTGGGTAAGTGGCGCCATCCACCTCATATACTAGATAACCTAACTCAAATGGACCGCCGGCACCATTCCATTGGGTTTGCGTGGGGCCAATACTATCGCCAATGTTGAGTTTGAAAGGATAGTTAAAAGTAGATTTAAGTTCTCCTGCAACTTGATGTCCATTGTTTCCAAGAGGCGTAATGGTTACGCCATTAACATTGTTGGAAACGCCATTGTTGATGTACTGCGTTATGCGGAAATCACCAATATTATCTTGATTGATATCAACGTCATAAAAGCCTTCATCGGTGGCTATCAGGGTGTCATTTGCATTGGTAACCGCCAATTGAGCCTGAGCTAGCCCTCCCGAAAGAAAGGCTCCCGCTAAGGCTTTGTATGTATTGCGCTTTTTTGATATCGTATCACTCATTGTCTTGTTAAATTAGTCAAGTTTATTTTTGACGAAGGTAAAAATAGCGGCCTGTTATGACCGCTATATCTTTTAGTTTATTTTCAACATCCAACCGTTTACATCTGGTGATTCTCCAGTTCGGATGGCGTTGAGTCGTTTTTTTATCTGTGCGCCAATACCTTTTTCTGGTACGGGGATTTCTACCACATTATCTGTATCAAAACCGATATGAGAAATCATACTTACCACCGCAGCGGTACCCATTCCAAAAGCTTCTTTTAGAGAACCATTTTTAGCAGCCTCCTCAATTTCTGATACAGAAACGGAGCGCTCTTGAATTTCCATACCCATTTCCTTGCCTAGAGATAGAATACTCGCTCTGGTAATACCTGCCAAAATACGGTCGCTAAGTGCAGGGGTAACCATCGTATTATCAATGATAAACATGACATTCATGGTGCCACTTTCTTCAATGAATTCATGGTTTTTGGGGTCTGTCCATAAAATTTGTGTGAAGCCCTGCTGTTTGGCTTTTTCTGTTGGGTAAAATGCACCTCCGTAATTTCCAGCTGCTTTGGTAAAGCCAATACCTCCATGTGCTGACCGGGAAAATTCTCTTTCAACCTTCACTTTTACAGCACCTGAATAATAGGCACTTACAGGGCTACATATGATAGCAAAGGTGTACTCTTCGCTAGGACGAGCAGCAATAAAATCGCTAGATGAAAAAATAAATGGCCTGATATATAACGACATATCTGGTTTGCTAGGTACCCAATTTTGATCTAGTTTTATGAGTTCAACTAGCCCATCAATAAAAACTTCCTTTGGTACTTCAGGCATTAACAATCGAACAGCGGAGCGATTGAGTCGTTTCCAATTTTCCTCCGGACGAAATAACGCTACATTGCCATCTATTTGTTTGTAAGCTTTCATGCCTTCGAAAGCGGCTTGGCCATAATGTAAAGCATGTAAGGACAGCGGCATTTCAACTTTTTGGTAGGGTTTAATTTCGGGTTCTTGCCATGCGCCGTTTTTATACGTGCAGATAAGCATGTGGTCTGTAAAGGTTTTTCCGAAAGTTAGGTTGTCAAAGTCTACATGTGATAAGGTGCTTTTCTCTGTTCTTGTAATTTTCATTTCGGGTTTATTTTGCTGCAAAAATAGGCTTTTTGGAGCTATTTTAATAATGTCGTTCTTTAGTTACTTTAATGATTGACTAGAAAGCTGGAGCGGGGCAACATCGAGCGCTGACAACCGCTTACTGAGATGCTTTAAGTGACTTATTAAATAATTGGTGTTATTTAGTTGCTCATGAGTGAGTTTTAATGATTGATAAAGGTAGCGTTCTAGAATAAATTTCTCTTGGTGTATCAATATTTTTACTACCTCAGGATGGTTGTCCACCGCTATCAATGGGACGACAGTGATTACATAGGGAGCCTTAATAAAGGAAATTAGCTCGATTCGATAAAAATAACCATCTATTTCGCCCATCACAAAGGTTGATATGTCCTCGATTACAGAATTCAACCCTGAAACCATACCCTCGAAAGGCAAAGCCTCAAATGCCGGGGTTTTGAAAACTCGTTGCTGGTCTACCAACTTATTGTAATTGTGTAATAACGCTGCAAATACCGATATTACAGCAATAAAGCTCGAGAAAGCAAAAGAGTATGGCGCTTGAACCAAAAACTGATACCCCTTAAAACCATGCTTTATTAGAGTAGGCACAAAGGTGAGTGGGAATACAATTACCACTCCCAACGCATAACCCTTAATAAGAGAAGGCCAATCCATTACAATCAACCGCCATACATCCACAACAAGCCGATATTGGTCGGAAAGAAACTGCACGAGTCGATTGTATATGCTGTTTTTCTTCAAAGAAATTTTAGTCAGGTTCAGTGTTCGATGAAGTGATGTTTTTGGTGATGGTTACGCGGTGTGGGTAGGCTATTTCAATGCCTTGCGCGTCAAAAGCTTTTTTGATGCTCTCCAACAAGTCGCAATACATCACAAAACTTTTAGGCGAATTTTCAGCCCAAGCCCAGCCTCTTAATCGAACACCGTTGGCATCGATATGGATGACGCGAACGGTGACTTCAGGTGAGCCGTTTTCTTTGTCCTCGGGGCTTCTGTTGTCAAAATAGTACTCGTGCGCGCGAATTTGTGAAAATATTATTTCTTTGGCCTTATCTATGTCGCTTTCAAGCGTAAGGGTGAATTCTAAAAACCGACATACTTTGGTTTCACCAAAATCAGAATTGGTAAGTACCTCATTGCTGATTATCGAATTGGGAATAACAATTCGACGATTTTCAAAATTTCTAATAACTGTATGCCGCAGTGTGATATCTTCAACTATTCCTGAGAGGGTGTCGCGAATCATCACCCGGTCATTCACGCGAAAAGGCTTGAAAATCACAATAAACAAACCCGAAACGATATTGGAGAGTGCAGCTTGTGATGCAAAACCTACAGCAACAGCCAAAATACCAGCACCAGCTAGCAAGGATGTGGCTAAGGTCCGTAAAGGTGGGAAGGTGTAAATGGCAAAGCTAAAACCGATAATGTAAAAAAGAGCAGTGAGTAAATGCCCTAAAAACTTGTAATTTGTGGGGTCATACTCATCGTGGGTTGCCCGAAGATGCAACAACCTGAAATAGCTTCGCCGAAACAGCCAAACGAGGATTAGCGTGGCCAAAATAATACTAAGAGGGGTGATAATGGTGAACCAAAAATCTATGTTCATAAGGTCTTTCTAAAAGTCTATAGTTTTACGCAGCGCAATCTTGTCCTTAGCTTTTGCAAATTGGCTAGGCGACTGGCCCGTAATTTTTTTAAATTGTCCTGAAAAGTGAGGTACGTTGGCATACCCGAGAATAAAAGTTATTTCTTTAACGCTCAGTTCATCGTAAATTAATAATTCCTTTGCTCTTTCTGTTTTTTGTGCTATAATGAATTTTTCTATCGAAATATTTTGCACCTGCGTGAAGGTTTTGCTAAGTTTCTGATAGTCCATGTCTAGCGTTTCCGCTAGCCATTCTGACCAATTGCCGGTAAAATTTTGTAATCCTTCAGGGGCGTGAATTTTTTTAATGATGGCGTTTTTGACGCGTTCACTCAGCACCGCATCAGCTTTTTGAAGTACTGCGAAGCCCTGAGCGCTAAGTGCCTGAGCAAGTTCTTTGAGCTGATTTTCCTTTAATGGCTCCGCTAAAACTGCAAGCCCAAGCGAAACTTTTTCAAAAGGAATAGCGAGATTTACAAGGGTATCTTCAACCGCTGCCACACACCGAGGGCAAACCATGTGTTTAATGAAAACTTCTTTCATGGTTCAAAGTTGCGAAAAATAAAGGAGAAAAGGCGAGCTTAGTCAAATATATTTCCAATGCGGATGAGTTCTTGACGTTTCACAATTTTGGTACGTCGCCCTTTAGTTTCAATAATTCCTTGAGATTTTAAATCAGAAATTAAACGAATTATAGTCTCTGTTGCTGTACCTACCATATTGGCATATTCCTCACGAGTAAGCGCCAGATCTATGTACCCGTCGGCATCTTCACCAAAAATGTTGTTTAGCATCAAAAGGATTTCTGCCATCCGTTCACGTACACTTTTTTGCGCCATGTTGGTAATCAATTTTCCTGCTTCTCCTAAATCGTGACAGGCAAGCTTCATTAAATCCAAGGAAAACTTGGGATTGTTTTCAATGTATTCAAAAATATGATTTTTTGGAATAAAACAGGCGTGTGTATCTTCTAAAGCTATCATTGAAGCACTGAGATTCTCTCCACTCAACACAGAGCGGTATCCTAATAAATCGCCATTTTTTGCAAAGCGTATGATTTGATCGCGCCCCTCTGGGCCCATTCTAGACAATTTTACTTTTCCGTTGTGAATGCAATATACTCCTTGAGCTCTACTGCCTTCGTGCAAAATTATTTGGCCTTTTTTGTAAAAAGAACAGGATTTTACAGCAGTTAGTTTGTCAACTTCTTCTTGGGATAGCGATTGGAGAGAGGAATTGTGAAAAGACTTGCAATTTGCACAATTTGGGATTTCGATACTTTTCATAGTGACATTGTAATAGGGCACAAATATCATTTATTTTTAATGATAATCAAAGTTTTTTAGTCCAAATTTATGACTTCTGTCATTGGTGTGGTTTTGCTGATATGCTTTCTTTGTCTACAATTAATTGGTATATGGTTCAGGAAGAGGTAAAATGCTACCATTGTGGTACCTCCTGTGAGGAAGAGGTCATTGAAAAAGATGAGAAATCATTTTGTTGCAATGGCTGCAAGACAGTTTATGAAATTCTATCTGAAAACAATTTAGAAGATTTTTATGCGATTGAGGGAACTGATTCTCGCAAAAGAGTTGGCACAACACCTGCTCGTTTTGATTACCTCGACCTGCCTGAAGTCCAAGAAAAATTGGTAGAGTTTTCAGAGGGCGACAGCCGTTTGGTCTCTTTTCATTTGCCGGCTATTCATTGCAGCTCCTGTGTATGGTTGTTGGAACGGTTACACTTGTTGCACCCCGGGGTAAGACAGGCCCAAGTAAATTTCCAAAAACGAACAGCTCGCGTATCTTTTGATATTTCAGAACTTAAGCTGAGCGACTTGGCTTATCTTTTGTCTTCTATTGGCTATGAGCCTCGAATCAACTTAGCGGGGTTGGAAAATAAAGACAAATCATCAGATAAGAGCTTGCTCTATAAGTTAGGAGTTGCTGGTTTCGCTTTTGGCAACATTATGTTGCTTTCTCTTCCCGAATACTTTGGTACTCATAGCCCCGAACTCGATGCTTTTGCGCCCTTTTTCAGATATATTAGCTTGGTACTGAGCTTGCCAGTCCTACTTTATAGTTCGCTCGATTATTATACCTCTGCTTGGAAGGGCTTACGCAAAAAGCATTTAAATATAGATGTGCCCATTGCGTTGGGGATTGTTGTCCTTTTTGTGCGTTCTGTTTATGAAATTGCGGTTTTGGACATGCCCGGCTATTTTGATTCCTTGGCGGGTTTACTTTTCTTTTTACTGCTTGGAAAATGGTTTCAAAGACGTACCTATGATGCACTTTCTTTTGATCGCGATTACAAATCCTATTTTCCTATCGCCGTTACCCGATTGATAGGTGAGGCGGAAGTACAAACCCCCATTTACGACTTAAAAGTGGGCGACCTCATTCGGATTCGCAACGAAGAACTCATTCCTGCAGATGCCATTCTGAGGTCAAAAACAGCCTTGATAGATTCAAGTTTTGTTACCGGAGAGTCATTAGCCGTGGAAAAACAGTGTGGAGATAAAATTTTTGCTGGAGGAAAACAAAAAGGAGAAAGCATTGAATTAGAAATCATTAAACCCGTTGATCAAAGTTACTTGACGGAACTTTGGAACCACAATATCTTTCAAAAAGAAAAGGGCAGCACCTTTAAAAGTATTACCGATAAGGTAAGTGAAAATTTCACTTATGGCTTGCTGTTTATTGCAACTATTGGCTTCATTGCATGGTCTTTTGTCGATATTCCTACCGCTTTTTACGTGCTGACAGCCGTACTCATAGTCGCGTGTCCGTGTGCTTTGGCGCTAGCCGCACCTTTTACCCTGGGCAATAGTCTTTTAATTTTTGGAAAAAATAAGTTCTATGCCAAAAGCGCAGACACTATAGAAAATATGGCGGATGTTGATACGCTGGTTTTTGATAAAACGGGAACCATTACAGCCGCTGAGAATTATTCAATTGCCTATCAGGGGAAACCACTTACCCCTGCACAACGCGCCGCTGTTCGTGGAACGGTACAACACAGCAATCACCCCCTAAGCCGACAATTGTATCGCCATTTAAACCAGGAACTTGCCGCACCTGTAGTCGACTTTGAAGAGGTACCCGGAAGCGGTCTCCTGGCCAATACTTCGGAAGGAGCTGTAAAAATCGGTAGTGGAAAGTGGATGGATAACAGGATCTTGTCCAATAAGCTTGAAACCCGAGTATACATTGCTTTTGATGGAATTGTGCAAGGATATTACACCTTTAAAAACGTGTACCGCGATGGCATGCAACAGGTTTTTAATCACCTGTCGAACACAGGGTTTCAGCTCAATGTGTTAAGCGGTGATCACGAAGGAGAAAAAAACACGCTGCAAACCATGATGGGATTAAAAACGCCACTGGTTTTCAATCAATCGCCAGAGGATAAACTCAATTTTATCGCTGCATTACAACCCGGAAAAAACGTAATGATGCTTGGTGACGGACTAAACGATGCAGGTGCATTACAACAAGCCAATGTCGGATTGGCTGTGGCCGATGATGTTCATGCTTTTACCCCAGCTTGCGATGGTATTGTGGATGCAAAAGCGCTGCACTTGTTACCCTCATTTTTGAAGTTTTCTAAAGATGCAATGGGGACCATCAGAAAGAGTTTTGTTATTTCCTTTTTGTACAATGTCATTGGACTTTCATTTGCACTAGCAGGCGTGTTGACACCCGTATATTGTGCCATTTTAATGCCCATAAGCAGTATTTCTGTCGTAGCTTTTGTTACCTTTGACACGCGAAGAATTGCCAAACGAAATGGATTAGTTGTAAACAACTAAGGCGGCAATCAGAAAAAAACATTCTTCTAAACTTGGGGTTTTAAAAACTCAGAACAAGCGATGCATATGAAAATTGGAATTATTGGAGCTGGCATTACGGGACTCACTGCCGCCAACTATTTGAAAGAAGCAGGGGTAACCTATACAATTTTTGAAAAGTCTCACAAAGTTGGGGGACGGGTTCAAACCGATGCGCATGATGGCTTTTTGCTAGATCACGGTTTCCAAGTATTTTTGACAGGGTATCCAGAGGCAAAAAGGTTACTCGATTACAAGGCCTTAGATTTAAAACCTATTTTGCCAGGAGCACTGTTGCTCGGTGAGAAAAAACGCGCCGTTTGGGATGTTTTCAGGGCGCCCTCTAAAGGTTTTGAAACGCTAATTTCGGGTGTCGCTTCGGTTAAGGATATGTATTTGATGTGGAAATTGCGAAATATGGTTTGTAATGCTTCGGTTTCTCAATTGCTCAATTACGAAGAAACGTCGACAGCTGATTATTTAAAAAATCTCGGGTTTAGTAGTGAGATTATCGATTTTTTCTTCAAGCCATTTTATTCGGGAATCTTTTTGGAGAATGAATTGCAAACCTCTAATCGCATGTTTTTATTTGTCTTTAAAATGTTTGCCGAAAGTGATACAGCCTTGCCAGCTAATGGCATACAGGCCATTCCCAATCAGTTGGCCGAAAAACTTGATGCATCAGCCATTCATTTGGAAGAATCCGTTTTGGAAATAGGAGAGAAGCAACTTGTTACAGCAAAAGCATCTTATTCGTTTGATGCCATTATTGATACTCGTATACCAACCTCAGATGACGGACTTTTAGATAGTTGTGGTACGTGGAACTTTTATTTTTCAGCATCCGATAGCCCTTTTAAGGATAAGGCTATTGCTTTGAATACCCGACGCCAAACGGTAGTGAATAATATCTGCGTAGTATCGGACATTGCCCCAAATTACGCTCCAAAAGGAAAATCTTTGATTTCTATTTCTGTTATTTTAAATGCAGAAAGAAAAGCCATGGATGAAGCTACAGTGCTTCAGGCGGTGCAAACAGATTTGAATGACGTACTTCCTGAAAGTGTTCGTTGGCAATTCATTAAAGCCTACAAAATTCCCCATGCACTGCCTAAGACAGAAAAACTGAAAGAGCCGATTGCCTCCAGTTTTACCTTAGATGAGCGGGGTGTTATTGTTGCTTCGGATTATCAGTCTTATGGGTCTTTGAATGCCGCTATGCATACTGGAAGACTGGCCGCTGAACATATGTTGGCGACATTATAATACAGCAAGTACGGGGCATTTGCCCCATACTTCAACTAACCATTTGATTGAACCTTGCCCCTCAAATCATCTAGTACGCTTTGTACTTCCTTTTCGGTGAGTAACAATTTGCTTCTACAAAAGGAAATCAACTCGCTGGCCCGCTTCACACGTTGCGATAAATCGTCAATAGGTAGGTCTCCTTCTTCTAAAGCGGAAACAATGGTTTCCAATTCCTCTATTGCTACTTGGTAATTTTTTGGTTTACTCATTTTTTTCAGTGATTTTACTTGTAAATGTTCCTTCAAAAAGTTCAGTTTCTATTTCAGTGCCTATAGCCAAAGCAGTGGCTGATTTCACTGCCTTTCCTTCAACACGTGTTATGCTATAACCACGTTTCAACACCTGCAAGGGATCGAGAAGTTTTACTTTATCGTCCATTTGTTGCAGTTCTTGCAGGGCCATACTGATTTTTGCTTGATAGTGTTTTGATATTTGGTGGGTGGCATTAGCCATTTGCTGTTGCCCTGCAAGAAGTAAGCGTTCGCTTAATTTTTCTAATTGTAATGTTTTGGTTTTTAGTGTTTGATGGGCTAAAGCGATGTTGCGTTTTGGCAATACAACCACTCGCATACCTAGCTCTCGCAATTCCGAACGCTCCACCAATAACTTGTTTTTCACCACTTGCTCCAAGTTACCGCTGGTGTTGTGCAAATGTTGAAAGGCGTCAAACACCTGTTCTTGGGCAAATCGGAAGGTTTTTTCAATA
This sequence comes from Schleiferiaceae bacterium, assembly GCA_022565875.1. Classification (GTDB taxonomy): domain Bacteria; phylum Bacteroidota; class Bacteroidia; order Flavobacteriales; family Schleiferiaceae; genus JAIULY01. The sequence continues at coordinate 15,361 of JAIULY010000013.1, forward strand.
TTCAATTCGAGCTCACCAACGGCATCTAATAGATGCTGGCCAATAAAGGTGGCCACATCAGTAGGCGTGATGCCGTTTTTGTGTGCCACTAGCTCTGTTACCGTTTCATTGGTGGCGTGTCCAATACCTGTAAATACAGGCAACGTAGAGCTGCAAACAGCTGCTGCCAATTGATAATGATCAAAAGCACTGATGCCAACCTCGCCACCACCGCCACGAATGATGCAAATAGCATCAAAATCAGATGCTTGCTTTTCTATAGCTGTCATTTGTCGAGGTATGGTGTCAATGGCATTTTGCCCATCCAACAAAGCGGGAAAGAGTGTAATGGCTATCCGCAGTTTATACCGTTCTGTGTAATCGATGACTTTGTGCAAAAAGTCTTTGTATCCCTTACTGCTAGCACCTGATATTACTGCAATTCTAGTGAGTGTTTCAGGTAAAGGCAAGCTCCGATTGTTGTTGAAAAGCCCTTCCTGTTGTAACCTGCTGATAGTCTCTAGTCGCATGCGTGCCATCTGACCCAAACTGTAATTCGGATCTACCTGTAAAACATTCAAACTTAAACCATAGAGCTCATGATAGCGTACCTGTACCTGCATCAATACTTGCATGCCATCTCTAAAGGGTTCACCAGTAACGGATTGAAACTGATTTGATACCATGCGGTACGTGTCACGCCACAATGTGCCGCTCATTTTCGCAACAACACGGCCATTCTCTTTTTCTACCAATTCTAAATAAGCATGTCCCGTACCGCCATAAACATTCAAACGGTGGATTTCAACTCGCACCCAGTAATTAGCAGCTAAAGCCCGACCCAAGGCGTGTTGAATGTGATGAGATAACCCTCTTAATGTCAGTGTATTTTCGTAAGACATATGTGAATGCATGCTGATGTAAACGCAAAAATTATTTTAGTGAACGAGCTACCAAAAAAACAACATTTTCCGCCGCTGCCACTATTTTTAATAAAGATTCAAAAATAAGGTTTTTAAGCTGAAACGCCGCCTATGCGCCATTATTTATTTGCATCTTGAAGTAGGTGAATATTGCACCTGAAAAAATATCAAAAAAATAATTTTAAAGTATTCGCGGCGCCATTTAATTCAATTAATTTGCAGCTTCGATAACAAAGTACGCAGCAACAACCATGAAAGTAAAACGAGTAATAGGTAGGGTTGATAAAATTGACTTTCCAGAATTTGATTTACAGCAAATTGCTTGTAAAATTGATACCGGAGCAGCCACTTCTTCGATTCATTGCCAACACGTGCACATTGTAGTGGAGAATGGTAAGAAGAAATTAGCCTTCTCATTATTGGATAAAGAACATCCCAATTACGACAACAAGGTATATTTCACTGATAACTTTTCAGAAAAGAAAGTCAAGAGTTCATCCGGGCATTCAGAGTTACGTTTTGTAATTGAAACAACAGTAGTGGTATTTGGGGAAACCTTTACCACGCAATTCACCTTAGCCGATCGCGAACAAATGCGCTACCCGGTACTCATCGGAAGAAAACTTTTAAAAGGCAACTTCACCGTGGACGTTGCTAGAACTAATTTATCAGCAAAAAAGAAATGAATATCATTGTACTATCTACCGGTAAAAACATTTATTCTACTAAACGCATAGTGGAAGCTGGGCAGGCCCGTGGACATCGAGTTTCGGTAATGAACCACACGCATTGTTATGTAGTCATGGACAAAGGCAACTTAGGCGTTTATTATGGCGACCACATGGTTACTGATGTTGACGCTATTGTTCCTAGAATTGGAGCTTCCGTAACCTTTTACGGCAGTAGTATCATCCGCCAATTTGAAATGAAAAAGGTTTTCACCACAGTGAGTTCGCTTGCGTTGGTGCGCTCTAGAGATAAACTCCGAGCCACACAGATTCTCGCTAAAAATAATGTAGGGATTCCCAAGACAGCATTTGCAAAGTTTCCACGCGACGTGGATAATTTGATAAAAGAAGTTGGCGGGGCCCCATTAATTGTCAAATTGTTGGAAGGGACGCAAGGTTTGGGTGTTGTGTTGGCCGAAACGAGAAAGGCCGCTAAATCTGTTATCGAGGCATTTTATGGATTAAAGGCCAACATCTTAGTTCAAGAGTTCATAGAAGAAGCCAACGGTGCCGACATTCGTGCCTTCGTTATTGATAATAAAGTGGTTGCTGCTTACAAGCGCCAAGGTAAAGAGGGCGAGTTTCGAAGTAATATTCACCGGGGTGGGAGTGGGCATATCATCAAACTTTCTCGCATCGAAAAAGAGGCGGCTGTAAAAGCTGCCAAAGCACTCGGATTGCAAATTGCAGGGGTTGATATGTTGCAAAGTAAAAAAGGCCCCTTAATTTTGGAGGTCAATTCTTCTCCCGGATTACAAGGTATTGAGAAAGCAACGGGAATCGATGTGGCAACAAAAATTATTGAATATATCGAACGCAGCACTGACCAAATAGCAAATCCAAAAAAAGATAATATCGGCCATTAATGCAACTTTTTTACAGCGAAAACATTACCGAAGACTGGGCACATTTTACACGAGAGGAAACAAAACACTTTGCCAAGGTTTTGCGTCTTGCACATGGGCAAACGATACTTATCGCGGACGGAAAAGGTTCTCACTATTCAGCAATTTTGGATCTTACCTGTCAGCCGGCTAAAGCTAAAATAATTGAAGTTTTTGATCAGGTTGAGCAGCGTAAAAAACTAATTCACATTGCAGTAGCGCCAACAAAGAATATTGATCGAATGGAGTGGCTAACAGAGAAGGCTACCGAAATTGGCTTTGCTTCTCTTCAGCCATTGTGGTGTGAGCGATCGGAGCGTAAACAGCTAAAAGAAGATCGTTTGCAGCGCATCGCTCTTGCTGCAATGAAACAAAGTGGTCGTGCTTTTTTACCTGACATCAAACCCGCTATGCGCTTTTCCGAATTCATCCTGCAAGAGAGAACGGGAGGGAAGTTTATCGCCCATTGCTTGCCTGATGGCAATAAAATCGATTTGATGCACTCTTCAGTAAAATCATTGCAAGAAGTAACTTTACTCATTGGTCCAGAGGGCGATTTTTCGGCCAGTGAAATTGCACAAGCATTGGCTGCGCACTTTGCCCCTGTATCCCTTGGTCCACATCGTCTGCGCACCGAAACTGCCGCATTAGTGGGGTGTATGCAATTGCAATAAACTTTATTGATTTTCAGTTTGCTGCGCCGCAAAGCGGACGCGCCTTCCGCTCATACGCCTCGTCGGTACACCGGTGCAGCCATCAGCCGCTTGGGGGCTCCTGTTGTCGCCGCCATCGGCTGGGCTTTACACGGTGTTCCTCCTGTGGGGTAACCGCTTCAGTCGCTCGCAGAAACGCGTTGCTAATACCGCCACTTGTTTACCAAAGCCACCAACGAAAGCATGATGGGAACCTCTACAAGTACCCCAACAACGGTTGTCAATGCTGCTGGAGAAGTTAATCCAAAGACAGCAATTGCCACAGCCACAGCTAACTCAAAGAAATTACTCGTGCCTATCATCGCTGCTGGTGCACAAATTGCATGAGGTAGTTTAATGTACTTACCCAAGCCCCACGTTACAAAAAAGATAAGGTACGTTTGTAAAGTAAGGGGAATAGCGATGAGTAAAATAATCAAAGGGTTTTGTAAAATGATATCCCCTTGAAAAGCAAACAATAACAACAAAGTTGCCAGCAAGGCTACAATTGATATCGGCTTTAGTTTGGGTAAAAATTGAGTATTGAACCAAACTTCACCATGTTTTTTTATCAAAACGCGATTAGCAATACCTCCCGCCACTAATGGAATGACCACAAATATGAAAATGGAAAACAGTAAAGTGTCATAAGGTACCGCTACCACTTGGTTGACGCCGGTAATTTGAAAGAGCAACGCCACCAATGGTACAAAAGCAACCAAAATAATTAAATCATTTACAGAAACTTGCACCAAGGTATAGGCAGGGTCGCCATCCGTTAGGTACGACCAAACAAAAACCATTGCCGTGCATGGCGCCACGCCTAATAATATGGCACCTGCCACATATTCTAAGGCCTGATCAGGTGAAATAAAAGCTTGATAAATTTGCGTGAAAAACAACCACGCAAAAAAGGCCATAGAGAAAGGCTTAATCAACCAATTGATTACCAATGTCAAGATTAAGCCTTTTGGCTTTTTGCCCGCGTTTTTTATCGAACTAAAATCAATTTGAGCCATCATTGGAAATATCATAGCCCAAATCAAAATGGCAATAGGAATGTTTACATGCGCATAGTTTAACTTGGATACCACTTCCATTGAATCACCTGCAAATGAGCCAATTACAACACCCCCGATAATACAAAGTGCTACCCACAGGGTAAGGTACTTTTCAAAAAAACCAATAGATTTAGGTGCGGCCTTAGTCATTTGATTGTGTTAATTCGGTGTAAAGCCATTTCATTTCAGTAGCAATTTGCTCACAACGTTGATCGTAAACTGTGGCTTCGTCGGGTCTGCCATCTGCCACTTTAGGATCCTTGTACCGCAGTGGTATCCGTACGGTTGCATTTGGGATGTAAGGGCAGTTTTCATCGGCATCACTACAAGTCATGATAGCAGCAAAATTTTCGTTTGCATCCAAATCTTCACCAAACACTTTCGACCAACAATGAATGCCTTTGTGTCCGTCTCGCCAAGAAATACCATAAGTGGGATTATCTCCAGCCTTTTTTACAGAAATGTGCAAGCCCGTGCGTTCCAGCGCAGCAACGGCATTGGGATGAAAAGCCGTAGCTACCGTGCCTCCTGAAAAGGATTGAATTTGCGTGAAACTGGATAAATCGGCAAAAACGGCGTTCCAAATTTGCGCCAATTGACTGCGCCTACTGTTGTGGGTGCAAATGAAATTCAATCGGATATCCGGTTGGTTGAGCTCTGTTTTGATAAATTTCGCTATGGATTTCAAGATTCGCTGACGCTCATTGGAGATTGTACTTGTGTCTAGTCCTGAAATATAACTTTCCAGCTTTGAGTTGTTTACTTTTATTGACATGATGCTGTATGGTTTTGATTTGCTTCAAAAAATGCGTGTAACTGCTTTTGTACGTTTTTCCAAACTATTGAATTGATGCAATAATACCTCTTATTTCCTGAAGAGGTGACTTCCAACACGCCAGATTTCTTTAATTCGTTTAGATGCTGTGATATAGATGCTTGAGAAAGTCCTAACTGAGAAACCATTTCTGCATTCATACAGTTTGGCGCTTGCATCAGTTGTTGCAATATGGCAATTCGCGCAGGGTGGGCGAAAACTTTAATCAACGCAGCAAGTTGATTTTGTTCTGAAGTGTATAAGTTGGTTTTTGTTGTGCCCATCGTTAAAGTTTGCATTGCAATATTACGATGAATATCTCAAAGCCAAAGAAACTCATGTGAAGTTTTTGTTTCGTAAAAGCTAAGTTTCTTCTTCAATATAAAGTAATACTCTCCTATATAGGCGATATTGCTAATATTTTCAATAAGTTATAGCCAAAGTGTTTTGCTTGATTACGCACCAAAATTTATTTTGGAAATGCAGAAGGGGTTAGCGAAAAATAATTATTGAGACGTCTCCAACAAGGAAGAGTTTGGTGTAAAAGAACTTTAGGAGGCGACTCATTTTTGGATGTAGTAACAAATAGGTAGTTTTACCCTAAGGAAAATACATTTTATGATACGGTCAATCAGATAAAAGCACTTTGCTACTTACTCTTTAGTGCTGCAAGCGCTTCAGTAACATGGGCTTTGGCATTGATTTGAGAATTGAATACATGTTTGCATACCCCATTAGTATCAAAAACGTAGGTAACGCGACCACTAATCAAACCAAATAGATTGGTGGGGACACCGAACTGTTTGCGAACAGTGTTTTTTGTGTCAGCTAGTAGCGTAAAAGGTAGTTTGTAACGTTTGGCAAAAGCCGCATGACTACTAACGGTATCGGAACTTATGCCAACAATTAAGGCGTCGAGATTCTTAAAGTCGTCAAAGGCATCGCGAAAGCTACAGGCCTCTGCTGTACAACCTGAAGTGTTGTCTTTGGGATAAAAGTAAATTACTATGGGTTGCTTTCCTGTAATTTCTTTCGAGGAAAATAGTTTCCCGTTTTGGTCTTGCAATTCAAAATTGGGAAGTTGGCTCCCGACAGCGACTTTCATATTATGTATTTCTTTTGTTAAACGTAGTGTTATGTAAACGATTTAAAGTTCCTTTGTGTTCAGGAAATTATAGAAAGATTAAACATGTATAAAATTGGTGATTGCGTAAAGTTTTTGGACGATGTGGGCAAAGGAACGGTGTTGGAAATCAAGGGCGATGCCTTGTTGATTGCAGATGCAGACGGTTTTGAAGAATGGTATCACAGCAAAGAGCTAGCACCCTGCAAACCTTTTCCAACCGCGAGTGCAACACCAATAATTGCGCAAACAAAGGCATTAAAAGTTGATCCAAAACAACATCGCCTCCTAAATAAAACGGTTGGCTTCGTCAATGAGCCAGGTATGGGGGTGGTGGTGGCTGCAGAAAAAGAACTGATCAAAGTTCGCAATGAATCAGGATTTGAGGATTGGTACGCAGCTTCAGACATCATTGTTTACGACGAAGGCGCAAGGCAATTGGAGAATTTAGACGAAATGGCGTTGCGAAGTGTATTAAAACAAGAATTAAAACAACCGAAAAGAAAACCGGGCACTTCAGCCAAAGGGCGTGTCATTACTGCCGTAGAAATTGACCTTCACATCCACGAGTTGCTAGAAAACACTGCCGGTATGTCCAAACACGATTTGTTTACCTATCAAATGAATTATGCTAAAAATCAAATTGAACGTTGCAGAACAAGTGGCGATAAACGCATTGTTCTAATTCATGGCAAGGGAAAAGGGCGCCTACGTGAGGCGTTGTGGAACTTGCTGCAGGGAATGGATAAGTTGGATTTTTATGATGCTTCATTTGCTAAATACGGTGGAGGCGCAATAGAAGTTAAACTCTGGTAGAGAGGCAATCATTTGTTTTTCTGCCTTATATTTGCCTTTTTAGAAAAAAAATCAAAATACTATCATGGTTTTCGTTACCTCGCTATTAATTAGTTTCTCGCTTTTTTTCGCTCCAGAATCAATTCCTCATGCATCGGCAGCCAATGAAATTAACTGGTTGACTTTTGAAGAAGCTGTTGCCGCATCCAAAAAAAAGCCTAAAAAAATTCTTATTGACGTTTACACGGTTTGGTGTGGCCCCTGCAAGCGCATGAATGAGGTAACGTTCAAAAATCCCGCTGTGGTGGATTACGTCAACAAAAATTATTATGCTGTGAAATTTAATGCAGAGGGCAATGACACCATTCGCTTTATGGAGTATCAGTTCACGAACCCTAACTACGACGAAAATAAAAAGACGGGTAGAAATGGCACACATGAGTTTACATCGGCCATCGCTGCCATTAATGGTCGCATTTCTTACCCAACGGTGGTGTATATGGACGAATCTTTCAAAATTTTGAGTCCAGTCCCTGGATTTATTCAACCAAAAGAAATAGAGCCCATTTTAAGGTTTTTCGCTGAAAATCATCACTTAACCACAAAATGGGAGGAGTATCAACAAAATTTTGAGGGCTCTTTTTAAATTGAAGCTTTGGCTGGATTAATTTGTTTTGGCAATGGCCAACAACTCGCGAATGATGTCTGTTGAAGTCACAATTCCTACAATGTTTTGCCCGTCTACAACTGGTAATGCATGAAATTCATTCTTGCCCAAAATTGCAGCAGCCTCTTCTAATGTATTGTTGGCAGCAATGGACACCAAATTGCTCGCCATCACTTGGTCGATGCTCAACATTTCAAACAAAGCAGCATCCGCAGTCTCCTGGTCGTCCAACATTTCATCCATCGACAGACGATTCAGGTCTGTTTTAGATATCATACCGACAAGTTTACCCGCATCAATTACAGGTACGTGGCGTATCTTGTGCTTTGCCATAAGCCGCTTTACTTCGCGCAAATCATCTGCTTTTGATACGGTAACTAATTGTTTGGTCATGATTGATGCAATAGGATCACTTACTTTCATATTGTTTTTGTTTTTTAATGTGCAAATATCTCAATCTAGTGACTTCTGTACTATGACTTCTGTTAGTTTATTTCAAAAAAAAAGCCATCCCATTATGGGATGGCCTTTCAGTATATGGTGGTTTGTATTATAACAATGTAGAAGGACAAACGTATTCGCTCACGTTGAACAATTCACTTTCTTTTACCGCTTTAAAACCACCTTTCACATCGATTAAATTGTGATAACCACGAGCTTTAAGGATGGATATAAAAATCATTGAGCGATATCCACCAGCACAATGTACGTAGTAAGTGTTTTCTGGGTAGACAGACTTCATGCTATCGTTGATGTAGTCTAGTGGAGCGTTGGCTGCACCAATTACATGTTCAGAATCAAATTCGCTTTTGCGTCTTACGTCTAAAACATTTGTTTCTGGGGCATCTTTCAATACCTTAGCGAGCTCTTCGGCGTTTACGGACTGAATGTTGTCGTACTCTCTTCCAGAATCCATCCAGCTGGCCATGCCGCCGTCTAAATAACCGATGGCATAATCGTACCCAACACGAGCCAAACGCGTTACGACTTCTTCTTCGCGGCCGGGTTCAGTGATCAACAAAATTTGTTGTTTGATATCAGGAATCATCGTGCCTACCCATGGCGCAAAGTTTCCATCAATTCCGATATTTATAGAGTTGGGCACAAAGCCTTTGGCAAACTCTTGCGCATCTCTAGTATCTAAGATTACAGCATCAGTTTCGTTGGCTGCGGCTTCAAAGGCATCAGGACTCAAAGCCTTTGTGCCACGCTCCAAAACGTCAGTAATACTGTCGTATCCCTGAATGTTCATTAAAACATTCTTTGGGAAATAGGATGGAGGAGGGGTCAATCCATCTAATAACTCGGCTTTGAACTCTTCTTTGGTCATGTCTGGCCGCAAAGCGTAATTGGTGGCTTTTTGATTGCCTAAGGTGTCTGAGGTTTCAGTACTCATTTTTTTACCACAAGCACTGCCCGCTCCGTGCCCAGGATAGACAATAATATCATCAGCTAAAGGCATGATTTTGTTGCGCAACGAGTCAAAAAGGTGCTCGGCTAACATGTCTTGCGTCAATTCTTTTATCACTTTTTGCGCTAAGTCAGGACGTCCTACATCTCCAATAAATAAAGTATCGCCTGTGTAAATACTATGTGGCTTACCGTTTTCATCGTGCAAAAGGAAACAAGATGATTCCATCGTATGACCAGGGGTATGTAAGAGTTGAATGGTGACGTTTCCAAGTTGAAACATCTGATTGTCTTTGCCAATTAGCGCATCAAATCCCAACTCCATTCCTGTAGGACCATAAACTATAGTGGCTCCTGTCTTTTTCGCTAAGTCAATATGACCTGAAACAAAGTCTGCATGGAAGTGGGTTTCGAAAATATATTTGATTTTTGCTCCGTTGGCTTCTGCCTCGTCGATGTAGGGTTGCACTTCGCGCAATGGGTCAATGATTGCTGCTTCTCCGTTTGATTCGATGTAGTATGCACCGTGTGCCAAACATCCGGTATAAATTTGTTTTACGTTCATGGTAAATGTTTTTATCGTTATTACTGATGCAAAGATGCTAACTCATTGACAGATAAAAAGAAACCAAAGTCACACTTCTGCTCCCTGTCCTTTTTACTACAATATCAGGGAGTTGCGCTTCGTTGAGTTTTTAAAAAATGACCTAAGTCATGTAATCTTATGGTGACTTTTTTCTTGTGTACCCTGATTTTTTCTTAAATAGAGGTTTCTCTTTTCAAAAGGCGATTTTTAAGTTGCTTGATGTTCTTTTGTTTTTATCCTCAATTTTGATGGGAATTACCATCTTTATAGATGTTTTAATTATTTTATGATGGCTTTTACACGCTTTAAGCGTAAATTTGTCCTTTGTGGTTTTTGTAAATCTTTAATGGGAGATTTTGTAGATCAGAAATAAAACATTATCTTTGTTGGGATTTATTCGCATTAACAATTAAAAAACAATCTAACGATGGGATATACTAACAAAGACTATGCTTTGCTCTCTGATGCGGCCTTACTGTCTCATCTAGGAGGATACATAAAGCACACGCGCATCCAGCGCAAGCTTACTCAAGCGCAATTGGCCGAAGCAGCCGGCCTCAATAGATGGACTATTAGTCAGGTTGAAAATGGAGAATCCATAACCCTCTCCAATTTTATTAAAATCCTCAGGATCCTCGATGCACTCCATGTAATGGAATCTTTTGAGGTTTTTGACGAAATCAGTCCGATTGCCTACGCAAAACTAAAAAAGCAGCAAAAGCCTAAACATCGCGTTCGCGGTGGCATCGGATACGCAGCAGATAATGAAGATTTAGGATGGTAGATGTTGCCACTGTAAAAATATGGGGAGCGGTTGTTGGGGCTATTCGCTGGGACGATGAACAGCAACTCGGCTTTTTTCAATTTGCCAAATCCTTTCTTTCAAAGGGGTGGGATGTAGCACCAATTAAAATGCCGCTGGCGTTTGGCGACCGAATTATTAGCTTTCCAGAGTTGCGCGCCCCGAGGGGTCAGTCAGAGGATACTTTCAAAGGACTACCAGGGCTTCTGGCGGATGCACTGCCAGATCGCTATGGTAATCAACTTATGAATGTGTGGTTGACAAAAAATGGACGTCCGGAAAACAGCATGAACCCGGTAGAGAAGCTTTGTTTTATGGGGACCCGTGGGATGGGCGCGCTAGAATTTGAGCCTGCACAACCAAAGGGCGCTAAGCAATCTCAGTTACTCGAACTGGAAACACTCGTAGACGTTGCCAAGCGCATGTTGGATGAACGAAGTTCGTTTTTAACCTCCATGAGTGAAGACGAAGAGAAAGCTATGTTGGATGTGCTTAAAATTGGCACTTCAGCAGGCGGGGCACGACCAAAGGCTGTTATCGCTTTCCACCCCCAAACAAAGGAAATTCGCTCTGGACAAGCTGCTATCCCTAAAGGATTTGAACACTGGCTAATCAAACTGGATGGCGTAAGTGGTGTGCAATTTGGCGATAGCGCTGGCTGGGGCAGAGTGGAGTATGCCTACTATCTAATGGCAAAAGCTGCGGGCATTACCATCAGCAAGTGCGAATTGCTAGAGGAAAACAACCGCGCTCATTTTCTTACCAAGCGCTTTGATCGCGATGGCAATATCAAGCACCATCTCCAAACTTGGTGTGGTATACAACATTTCGACTACAACAACATGAACAGCTTTAGCTATGAACAGCTTTTTCAAACCATGCGGCTGTTGCGCCTAACCTATCCGGAAGCAGAAGAAATGTTTCGCAGAATGGTATTCAATGTCATCGCGACCAACTATGACGATCACACCAAAAACTTTTCGTTCCTCTTGAAAAAAGATCAAAAATGGGAACTTGCACCTGCATACGACCTTTGCTTTTCATTCGATCCCACGAATCATTGGGTCAGTCAGCAAACCTTAAGTATCAATGGTAAACGACTGGGCATTACAAAAGAAGATGTACTGACAATTGCTAATGCCAATTCTATTCGCAATCCTGATGACATCATACATGAAGTCAATACCGCAGTAAAAAACTGGACCACCTTTGCAACCGAGGCGGGGGTGTCCATTCATTTAAAAAATAAAATAGCCGCACACCTCAATACCTTTTAGTAATAAAAAAAGCCTGCATTTTGTGCAGGCTTTCATATACTTCCGAAAAACAAGAGTTACCTTCCAACCATGTCTTCTGGGCGTACCCATGCATCAAATTCTTCAGCGGTCAAATAGCCTAAGTTAACAGACTCTTCTTTCAATGTTGTGCCATTTTGATGTGCGGTTTTCGCGATTTTCGCAGCCTTTTCATACCCAATTTTGGTGTTTAAAGCTGTTACGAGCATGAGCGAATTGTTTAGGTGTCGCTGAATGCTTTCCCGGTTTGGTTCAATGCCAATAGCACAATTGTCATTAAAGCTAACACAGGCATCGCCTATTAATTGTGCCGATTGCAAAACATTAGCAGCCATTACAGGCTTAAAAACATTCAATTCATAATGCCCTTGCATGCCACCTACAGCTATAGCCATATCGTTGCCAATCACCTGTGCGCAAACCATGGTCATTGCCTCACATTGGGTTGGGTTTACTTTTCCAGGCATAATAGAACTTCCTGGTTCATTTTCGGGGATGATGATTTCACCAATACCGGAGCGTGGACCCGAAGCTAAAAGGCGAATATCATTGGCTATCTTGTTGAGCGAAACCGCCAATTGCTTTAATGCACCATGTGTTTCAACAAGGGCATCGTGCGCCGCGAGTGCTTCAAATTTATTTTCAGCAGAAACAAATGGCAAGCCTGTGAAGTCCGCGATTTTCTTTGCCACTAACTCGGCGTAGCCCTTTGGTGTATTGATGCCTGTCCCTACAGCTGTTCCTCCTAATGCCAATTCCGATAAGTGAGATAGGGTATTGCGCAAAGCTTTTAGGCCATGATCTAATTGACTCACGTAGCCTGAAAACTCTTGGCCTAGTGTCAACGGCGTTGCGTCCATCAAATGCGTGCGACCAATTTTCACGACATCCATAAAGGCAGTGGATTTTGCGGCTAGTGTATCGCGAAGTTTTTCAACGCCAGGTATGGTGTTTTCAATGACCTTTTTATAAATAGCAATGTGCATTCCTGTAGGAAAGGTGTCATTACTAGATTGTGATTTGTTGACGTCATCGTTGGGGTGGATAAATGTCTTTCCTTCACCCAAAGGATTGCCAGCCAATACATGCGCCCGGTTGGCAACAACTTCATTGACATTCATATTGGATTGCGTGCCCGATCCCGTTTGCCAAATGACTAACGGAAATTGATCATCGTGCTTTCCTGCTAAAATCTCATCACATACGCTAGAAATTAAGTCGCGTTTTTCTTCAGATAATGCACCGAGTTCACAATTGGTATGCGCGGCAGCTTTTTTCAAGTAAGCAAAACCGTAAATGATTTCTAATGGCATAGTAGCTTCTGGTCCAATCTTAAAGTTATTTCGGCTACGCTCGGTTTGGGCTCCCCAATACTTGTCGGCGGGTACTTTTACCTCACCCATTGTGTCTTTTTCTATTCGAAAATCCATAGCGGTTTTTTTTGTTTGCGCAAATGTACAGCTCAGAAGTTTCTCCTGTGAATCTTAATAGCTTTTTTTATCAGGAATTCCAATTCTCACAACTTTTTACCACCTTAGTTGTTTCTTTAGTTGTTCAAATCCTCTAATTAATGCTTTCTTTTAATGGCCTTTCGCTTTTCTACTTACCTGCCGCCACACCAAACACCTTTTGAAAAACTTTTTGACATTTTTAAAGAGCTCATTACACATACAAGTGGCGATGTGGATGAAGCCATTGATTGGTTACGGGAGCTGGATAAAGCCTACGACCTTACTGATGAAAATTACACCATTGATGACTTTGTTAACGATTTGCTCGAAAAGCGTTATTTACAAGAAGGTCTAATGCCTAATCCAGAAGGCGGAGAAGGAGCGGGGCTCTCCATTACAGCAAAAACAGAGCGAGCCATAAAGTCTTTTGCACTAGAACAAATATTTGGTAAGTTAAAAAAAACTGGTTCGGGAAACCATCGTACGAATAAAGGGGGAACAGGTGGAGAGGACACCAATGAATTGCGGCAATACCAATATGGTGATGCACCCAATCAAATTGCTATGTTAGAATCATTGAAAAACGCGCAAATCAACCATGGTGTTGACAATTTTTTTCTCACCGAAAGCGATTTGTTGGTTAAAGAGCAATACCACCAAGCTCAATTGGCTACAGTATTGATGATTGACATTTCACATTCTATGATTTTGTACGGTGAGGATCGTATAACACCTGCCAAAAAAGTTGCAATGGCATTGAGTGAACTCATAGCGCGCAAATACCCCAAAGACAGTCTAGAAGTGGTTGTGTTTGGCAATGATGCTTGGCAGATAAGTATCGGGGAGATTCCTTATTTAAAAGTGGGGCCTTATCACACCAATACAGTTGCTGGTTTACAATTAGCTATGGACTTATTGCGTCGCAAAAAGCACAGTAACAAACAAATTTTTATGATTACCGATGGCAAGCCCTCTTGCTTGGTTGAATCGGATGGTACCTATTATAAAAATAGCTTTGGACTAGACCCATATATTGTGGGTAAATGTGTGAACATGGCCGCACAAGCACGAAAGTTGAACATTCCCATTACAACCTTTATGATTGCGGAAGACCCTTATTTACAGCAATTTGTTCAACAATTTTCTGAGGCAAACAACGGCAAAGCTTTTTACACTGGACTAAAGGGCCTAGGAGATTTTATTTTTCAAGATTATGAATCCAACAGAAGAAGAAACATACGTTAACCTATTTTTTCGATGAATTATACAACTATCAAAACATTCGGTGAGCTCAAGGCAGCTGGCTATAAGTCCGCTTCAATTAAGGAAGAGCTACGCCGCAACTTAATTGTCAAATTGCAAAAAGACGAAGAAACCTTTCCAGGAATTTTTGGCTATGAAAATACCGTTATTCCTCAGGTAGAGCGTGCGTTATTGTCACGTCATCATTTTAATTTACTCGGCCTAAGGGGGCAAGCCAAAACGCGTATCGCAAGACAAATGGTAGATTTATTAGATGAGTACATTCCCGTTGTAACAGATTCTGAAATAAATGACGATCCTTTTGCACCCATTTCTACCTTTGCCAAAGAACAACTTGCTAAACACGGTGATAACACACCTATTTCTTGGTTGCACCGTTCCGATCGCTACTATGAAAAATTGGCTACACCAGACGTTACCATTGCTGACTTAATTGGTGACGTTGACCCTATCAAAGCAGCGAATTTAAAAATTTCATACTCCGACGAGCGCGCCATTCACTTCGGTATGTTGCCACGCGCCAATCGCTGTATTTTCGTTATCAATGAGCTTCCTGACCTTGCAGCAAGAATTCAAGTTGCGCTATTTAACATCCTGCAAGAAGGCGATGTACAGATTCGAGGGTTTAAGTTTCGAATGCCATTAGATGTGCAATGTGTATTTACAGCCAATCCAGAAGATTACACCAATAGAGGCTCCATTGTAACGCCATTAAAAGACCGTATTGGGTCGCAGATTCTTACGCATTATCCAACAGATTTGGATACGGCGATGCGCATTAGTGATCAAGAAGCCAAAATAAGTGAGGAACAGCGAAAAACGATTGTTTTACCTCATGCGGCAAGAAAATTAGTAGAGCAAGTTGCCTTTGCCGCAAGAGAAAGTGAGTATGTAGACGAAAAAAGTGGTGTCTCAACACGCCTCGCTATCACCGCATTGGAAAATTTGTATTCAACTGCAGAAAGGAGGATGCTAGTTTCAGCAGAACAACAAACTACCGTGCGGATGAGTGATATCATTGGTATTGTTCCTTCGATTACCGGGAAAATTGAATTGGTGTACGAAGGTGAGCAAGAAGGCGCGGCCATTGTTTCTGAAAATCTGATTATTGAAGCCATTCGCGATTTGTTTAATGATTATTTTACACCCATCGACAAACTAAAGCGAAACGATGACAATAACCCTTATCTGGGAATTGTCAATTGGTTTGATGGGGGAAATACGCTAGATATTTCAGAATACGCTAAAGTGGCAGACTATCAAAAAACACTAAAGAAAATATCGCCATTACAAACCTATATCGAAAACAATTACAGTCACTTACCCGAGGATGAAAAGTATTTCTTTATGGAGTTTTTGTTGTGGGGATTAGCGGCATACAGCAAAATTAGCCGAGACCAAGTAGGGGAAACCATTAGTTTTGGGGACTTGTTTAGCAGCTACATGCGTGGCGAAAATGATTAGTAATTAAGGATTTTTGGCCACCCAAAGACAAGCGTTTACAGGCGACACAAAGCATTGGTGTCGCCTATTTTTTTACCATGCTACGTTTAGCTATTGATTCGTAGCACGTTATTTATCAAGTAGCGCTATGACACCAGAAGCAATAGAAAGTATGTCGAATAGGTGAGTTTGCTATTACCTTTGCAACAAATGAAAAGCATGTTTTTTGACCTACAACACCGCGACCCAGGCACTAAGGCTAGGGCAGGCGTTATTCACACGGATCATGGAGATATTCCTACGCCGATTTTTATGCCTGTCGGTACAGCGGGTACAGTAAAAGGTGTTCATCAGCAAGAGCTTAAACAAGATATAGATGCTAAAATCATTCTTGGAAACACCTATCATTTGTATCTCAGACCACAACTCCCCATTTTAGAAGCGGCAGGTGGTTTACATCAATTCATCAATTGGGATCGTCCGATGCTGACGGATAGTGGTGGCTACCAGGTATATTCACTTGGTGACATGCGCAAAATCAAAGAGGAAGGTGTGACATTTCAATCCCATATTGACGGTAGCAAGCATGTATTTACCCCAGAGGGTGTTATGGACATTCAGCGCAGCATTGGCGCAGACATTATTATGGCTTTTGACGAGTGTACACCTTATCCTTGCGACTATACCTATGCTGAAAAGAGCATGCATATGACGCATCGCTGGTTGGAGCGCTGTATACAACGCTTTGACTGTACCACACCCAAATACGGACACGAACAAACCCTTTTTCCCATTGTGCAAGGCAGTGTTTACCCCGACTTAAGGAAACAATCTGCCGAATATATTGCCTCAAAAAACAGGGCAGGAAATGCTATTGGCGGCTTGAGTGTTGGTGAGCCAGCAGAGGATATGTACGCCATGTGTGAATTGGTTTGTGATATTCTACCGCAGGACAAACCGCGGTATTTGATGGGTGTAGGGACACCCGCAAATATACTGGAAAACATAGCTTTGGGTGTCGATATGTTCGATTGCGTGATGCCTACTCGGAACGGAAGAAATGGTATGCTGTTTACCTCAGAAGGTATCATTAATATAAAAAACAAAAAGTGGGAAGATGACTTTTCACCCATCGATCCCAATGGAAAGAGTTTTGTCGACAGTCAATATAGCAAAGCTTATTTGCGTCACCTCTTTGTTACTCAAGAATATTTAGGTAGACAAATCGCTTCCATTCACAACCTTGCTTTTTATCTATGGCTCGTAAAAGAAGCCCGACAACAGATAATTGCTGGTACCTTTGCCGAATGGAAAAATAACATGGTAAAAAAAGTACAACAACGCCTTTAGTTAGTTTTGATGACATTTTTAAACCAAAAGTGTAAACTATAGAAATTCAAGAAGCTATGAAGTTAATGGACTGGTACATCCTGAAAAAATTCTTGGTCACCTTTTTTGGTGCTTTGGGATTGATTTTGTCGATAGCTATGGTTTTTGATTTCAGTGAAAAAATTGAAGATTTTTTCTTGAAAGGCGCAACTGGTAAAGAAATTGTTTTTGATTACTACGTCAATTTTATTGCGTTTTATGGAAATTTATTCAGCTCTTTAATTGTTTTTATTTCCACTATATTTTTTACGTCTAGAATGACGCAAAATACTGAAATTGTGGCTATTTTAACCAGTGGCGTTAGTTTTCGGAGGTTGATGGTACCCTTTTTTGCAGGGGCTCTGATTGTAGCTTCATTATCATTTTTCCTCAATCATTTGGTAATCCCTAAAACCAATGTCAAGCGCA
>JAIULY010000014.1 GCA_022565875.1 Schleiferiaceae bacterium
ATTTGGTTTACATAGGTTTCACCCAAAGCCCACAAAGGGTATCAAACATCACCCTCCGTGGCACTCCGTGTTCTAAAAATTGAAAATTGACGAACATCGAAAATCAAACATAACCCTTGGTGAAACTTCGCGGCAAACTTCGAGCAACTTCGTGTTCCAAAAAAAGAATCGAAGAATGAATATCTCAACGCAGTCCCGAAAACGCCGCGCCTAACTCCCTAACTTCCCAACTCCCAAACCCAATGGAAATATGCGCGGAATGAATAACAATTCGTTTCCCGAGCCCTCCGTGCCCCTCCGTGTCCAACTCCGTGCTCCTCAGTGTTCCAAAAAAAGAATCGCAGAATGAATAAAGTATCGTAGTCGCCTGAAAAACCTCACAACAACTTCTCCAGTGTTGTAACACCTCGTTTTTCTAATAAGTAAAGCAGTTTCACAAAAAGCAATGCTGTTGCCACGGCGTCACCGCATGCGGTATGGGCGTCGTCTAGTACTACTCCAAAATGCCTGCAAACCGCCTCCAATTGCCAATCTTCTTTTTTACAATGACTGGAGTCGCTATATTTTTCAGAAACTCTACCAATCAAAGCAGCCGTGTCTACCACACTGTTTAAAAGGCTACAATGGCCATGGCGCTCTAATGCCGCTTGGAGGAAACTCCGCTCGACTGTTGCAAAATGCGCAACGATTACTCCGGTGCCTACTTGCTGCAACAATTGTTTCAGTGCGGTTTGTTCCGCTAGTTTATTCGGGTTTTCGCCAGGAAGTATTTCGTGAATGCCAGCCGTTGCCGAATTGTAAATGGTTTGCTGAACGTGACAATCAAAACTTTTTGACAACAAAACATTGTGTTGCAATACGGGGACACTGCAAATGGATAGCATGCGGTCGGTTTTGGCGTCCAATCCTGTTAACTCTACGTCAATGACATAAAAAGGGACATCTTTTATCAAACGACCACGCATTTTGCTTGGGGTAAATTGCTCGATATACCATTGCCATTCGGGTGTTGCCTTTTTTTGAAACCATTTGGTGAACATCATGCTTTTTTGAGTGTGTTACTTGTCTAAGGTTGTCAGCGTATGTAAGCTGTTTGAAAACGCACTTCGAGTATTTGTTGCAGTTGTGAGATAATGTCGAAAATGTTGCGCAAGGACTGCTGTTCGAGTTTGCCCAACTGTTGCGGATCAAAATAGCGACCACTGTCGTTGTTGGTGAATCCAAATTGTGCTTTCATGCGAATGATATACGTGATGGCGTCACCTGCACTCTCGAAAAGTTCCTGATTGTTGGTGTCTATCGCCATGAGTTTCCGAAAGCGCGCAGCTGTATTTGTAGTGGTTATTCCGGCGTGCAATGCTAGGACTCTCCCACAGTCTATTAGTGGTAAAGCAGCCCGCAGTTTCAAATCAAACTCATTTTTATTTGGCCCTTCTCTTTCTAGGATAAGGTTTCTAAAGAAGCTCAAAGGCGGAGGTGTAGTGAGCGCATCACTTGCAAGGTGTCCCAAAAAAACAGGATGAGCTTGTACCAATTGAATAAGGGTTTCTCGAAGCTCCTCTGCCAACCAATTTGCGGTGCCTAGGGGCTTGAAGTCAATAAAAATGGTGGTGAGTAAGATAGCTGCTTTGTCTGGCTTTTCTATCCAAGAATGAAAGTAAGTCTTCCATTGTCTCAGCGACACGCACCATTTGGGATTGTTGGCCATGATGCCCGCCGGGTCGTTTTCGAAACCCATGTATTCGAGTTGGCTTGAAACGCGATTGGCCAACGTCAAAAAGTAAGTTTCAAAGCCATCCTTTTCGAGTATCAGGGCATGGTCTTGATCGGTGCGCTGTATTTGCTCGCTCCGGCCTAAACTACCCAATGCGATCCAGCAAAACTCACAAGGCGGTGGGCCGAGTTCTTCAATGGCAAGTTGAAGCAAGCGCGCCGTCAACTTTTCATTGATGGCCGTAGCTATTCTGCAAATGATTTCGGTGTCTACGTTATTATTGATATACCGCTTGAGTAATTCTGCGGCACGAAGTCGCAAATCACGGAGTTTTTTGTAGTCGCTGTGCACGTGCATTTCCCGCAAAATCACAGCTGGATTAGCACCTTGCTCTAGCAGCAAGTCGTGTTCGGTAATCATGCCCACAACGGTGCTTTGACTGGTGCCGTCCGCGGTAATGCAGAGGTGGTGGACTTGTCTGTTGAGCATTTCCACCAGGTATTCTGTTTGTGTGAGGTCTGGGGGGCTGCAAAGTACGGGGGCACTCATTATGGTTGTTACGGCCTCTGTAATGGTGCGCAACCCGGTGGCTACTTTGGTCCTGAAGTCGCGGTCGGTAATAATCCCAAGGGGTTCTTGTTTTTCATTGACAACCAAAACAGAACCCACTTTCTTGGCGGTCATCACCAGCGCTGCATCGCGAATGCTTGCACTAGGGCTGCAAGTGACGAGCTTTTTCCTGCCACTCAATCGCACTTGGCTGTTTAGCAAATCGGGAGCTGCGTCTGAGGCGGCTTCGGTTAGGGGTTTTTTGAATGTTGCTTTTGCTAATGCTTTACCAGAAGCAAAACCTGAGGCAAAATACAAGGCAATCTGTGGATTTTTGTCGATAATCTTGCGGCCTGCTTCTAGCGGTATTGCATATACAAGCGCATCTTCGTCGGCTTTGGCACTGGCCAAGTAGTTGTCGTTGGCCAAAAGCGCACGGACGCCAAAAACATCGCCAACATCACAAATATCGTAGAGGATGTCGCCATGGGAACTTTCAATCCGGACACTGCCCTCGCGCACGACGTAAAACTCAGGATTTGGCTTTTGCCCCTCTTCAAAAAGGAGCGCACTTTTGGCTATGTAGCGAATATCCACCTCATTGGCTAAGGGCATAAGGTCTGCCAGTGGCAAAAGCTGAAAAGGCGGGAATTGCTGTAAAAACTCAGCAACGCGTTTCGAAATTTGGTTAGCGCTCATGCGTATTTGTAAAACAACTAAATTAGCAAATAGTAAGCAAATAAGGGGTAGCGATTTAAAAAAAATTATAAATTCAATTTATCTGGGCTTAACACACTGTTACCTCGCAAAATATTTTAATTTTGCGGCGCTCATGGTTGCCTTGAGTTAAGGCAGCTAAAAGGAACTTCTCAACAATAAACGCTACACATTATGCAAGTGCCAACAGAATTAAAGTTTACAAAAGATCACGAGTGGGTGAGTATTGACGGTGATATCGCTACTATTGGCATCACAGACTTTGCTCAAGGCGAACTCGGGGATATCGTATTTGTAGAAATCGAAACCTTAGATGAAACCTTGGACCAAGAAGAAGTTTTTGGTTCTATCGAAGCTGTAAAAACGGTTTCAGATTTGTTTATGCCTGTTGGCGGTGAAATCATTGAGGTGAACGAAGAAATAGATGGTAGCCCAGATGTCATCAATGAAGACCCCTACGGTAAGGGTTGGTTGATTAAAGTGAAAGTTTCTGATGTCTCGCAGTTCGACACATTGCTCGATGCAGAAGCGTACAAAGAATTGATCGGTGCTTAATCCCGTTTGGATAAAAAAATACGCTTATACCCCAGCCATTGTCTGGGGTATTTTGATTTTATACTTCAGTCTTTTGCCTTCCGATGACGTTCCGGGTCAGCTCAAAGAAATGAGCGACCAACTGTTGCACGCGCTTATTTATGGGGGGCTTACTTTACTGCTTACCTTGGCGGTAACAGTCAAAAAACCAGAAGAATTTCCTTTTTCCACAGCTCTTTTGTGGTTGGTTTTTGCCACGCTATTTGGTGGTTTAGTGGAATACCTGCAAGAAACCTACATCCCGGGCAGAGAAGGGGAGTGGCGCGATGTGCTGGCAAATTTCTTGGGAGCAATTTGTGGTCTGATAATTGCGTTTGGTTGCTGGCGATTGTTTCACAAACAGTGGATCAATTTCCTGAAAAACTAAAAGGCACTCATCAAAACAATACGTCCAACATGGCGAACAAGAACTCTCTTCAAAAGTATCGTGGGCTTTTTTTTAGCATCGGTATAGTAATGGCTCTTTTTGCCGCTTGGCAGGTGCTTTCTTGGAAAACTTTTGTGAGCAACAGCGCATTGGAAGATAAGGTTCGCTTGCGCGATTTAAAACCCGATGTCATTCAACCCCCTCAAACACAACCCAAACCACCCGCACCGCCAAAAGAGCACCGCCCACGTAAAGACAAAGACTTACTCAAAACCTTTGAAATCTCTCTAATCGATGAGGTGTTAAAAGATTTGGATAGCGAGCCAGATTTCGACCCTGTAGCCCCTCTTGCTGAGGTGCTTGATTTGGGAGAAGATGTGCTTGATACCGCAAACTTTATCCCACTTTGGCAACTAGATCGTCTGCCTATTTTTAAAGGCTGTGAATCCCTCGAAGGTACCGAAAGAGACGCCTGCTTACAACAGAGTATCCGTCAGTTTGTGGCGAAAGAATTCAACCCAAAATACATAGCCGCTTTTCCCAACCAAAGTACCGATGTGAAAATTTATGTTTCTTTCACCATTAAAGAGAATGGGCAAGTGGGAAATATCGAAGTCATCAATCATCAGAATAACGGGCAGTGGCAAGAAGCGATGCGAGTAATCAAAAGCCTACCAGAATTTCAACCGGCACTATTTCGCGGCAGACCCGTTCAAACCACATTAAAACTTCCCATTCAACTGAGAAGTTACTAAAAATAATTTAACTTGGAAGTAAAGCAAGATTATTTAATTTAGCGCCTTTCGAAAAGCTGGTTGAAAACCGAGCGAAAAGGTTCAAATAAGCTCTTGATGTGCTTTCAGAATTTACATTAACGGACGTTTAACCTATTGCTTAACAGCTTTAAAAACAAAACTGTAGTCATGAATAGAAAGAATCCAGAAGTTGACCTCGAAAAAAAGAAAGGTCTGTACGGCCAAATCGGATTAGTCGTCGCCCTTGGCGTTATTTGGGCTGTATTGTCATGGAAAACATATGAACCCGACTTAATTGACCTCGGTGAAGTAGCCATAATTCTTGATGACGAAATCATTCCGATTACTCAACGCCAAACAACACCACCACCGCCTCCACCTTCTGCCCCCGCAGAAGTGATTCAAATTGTAGATGATGAAATTGAATTGGAAGACTTCGAATTCGAGCCGGTAGATACGGACCCCGTTGATATCGTGGAGTTCGTTGAAACTGTTGGTGAAGTATCTGATGAAATCTTCAACTTCGCTGTTGTAGAAAATCGTCCAGTATTTCCAGGTTGTGAAAACGAACCCACTGAAGAAGCAAAATTCCAATGCTTTCAACAATCCCTAATGCGATTTGTGGGCAAGGAATTCAAATTTCCCGAAATGGCACGCAAAATGGGTATTTCTGGTAAAGTATTCGTCACTTTTGTAATCGAAAAAGACGGTAGCATCTCAAATGTTGTTGTTGCACGGGGCGTGGATAAGTTGCTGGATGATGAAGCCATTCGTGTGGTGAAGAAAATCCCAAACATGACCCCTGCCAAGCAACGGGGCAAACCCGTTCGGATGTCGTACACCCTTCCTATCAATGCTAAAATTCAATAAAAAATAATAGTTACACACATAATCCTGGCGCTGTATGCTCATACAAGCCAGGATTTTTTGTTGGCTGAAATTTTCTTAAACCCAACCAAAACGTTGACTTATGATTGACAAGAATATCTTTAATGACGCGGTAAAAGCAGCTGTACTCGGTGGACATGCCATAATGGAAGTGTATGAGTCTGCCAACTTTGAAGTAGAGCAAAAAGGTGACAACTCGCCCCTTACACTGGCCGACCGCAAGGCTCATGAAGCAATTGTTGCTATTTTAGAGCAACACCCCATTCCTATATTGAGCGAAGAGGGCAAATCTATTCCTTACGAAACGCGTAAAAGTTGGAAACAAATGTGGATTGTAGACCCGCTTGATGGCACTAAAGAGTTTATTAAGCGAAATGGTGAGTTTACAGTGAATATCGCTTTAGTGGAAGGTGGTGTACCCATTTTAGGTATCATTTACGTGCCCGTAACAAAGTTGTTGTACTTTGGTGTGCAAGGTGTTGGTGCATTTCAAAAGGAAATACAAAATCTTGATGACCTCTCTGATTTGATGCAAACAAGTGCAGCACTTCCTATTTCCACTACAAACACCATTACCGTTGTAGGCAGTCGTTCGCATATGAGTCCAGAAACCGAGGCTTTTGTCGCTCAATTGGCTGAACAACATGGTGCTCCTGAAGTGGCTAGCATGGGTAGTAGCTTGAAAATATGTCTGGTAGCTAGCGGGAAAGCAGATATTTACCCGCGTTTTGCTCCAACTATGGAATGGGATACCGCCGCAGGACAAGGCATCGCTCTTGCTGCAGGTTGTGATGTCATTCGAGCTGATGATCGATCTCCATTGTTATACAACAAAGAAAATCTTTTGAATCCTTGGTTTATCGTAACCAACAAGCGGTTTTCTTGTTAGTCAAGGTTATAATGCCTCCCCTTACACCTTGATACATGGCCACATTTGACTTTCTCGTAATTGGTGCCGGTAGAAGTGGTACAAGCCTGTTGGCTGCTTTTTTGGATGCACATCCCCAATTGCGCTGTGGCATGGAGTTTCAATCTGTAGCAACCTTAAGCCATTCTGCCGGTAACTGGCTCAAAAAAGATACGGCTGCTAGACGATTGCAGCGCTTTGTTGCGGCGTGCAATCGAGAAGCCAATAAACAACCCGAAAAAAGTTGGGGAAACAAAATCACCACAGAACAGCTTGCCTTTTTAAAGCCAGTTGTCCAAAGTCATTATTACAAAGAAGTTGAGGGTGCCTTTGCCGGGTTAAAAATTATTTTTGTGCACCGCGATGGGCGAACGTGCATTCCCTCAAAAATTCAACGGGGTGGTAAAACACTACCCGAAGCCATTTCTTATTGGAAAGATGCCGTGGCTTTGGGCCAATGGTTGTTGAAAAATAGACCCAAACAGTTGATGGTTGTACAGTATGAAAATTTGGTACAACACCCTGAAGAAACCCTTCAAGACATTTGTGCTTTCCTTGCTATCCCCTATCACCCATCCATGCTTGAGGGGGTAAAAAGTGCTGTGCTGCCTGAGATGTATCAATTTGGCACGCTGAAAAGGGATTTGAGAACCATTACTAAAGAAGATTGGCATCACACGATTGCTGAAGAATTAGCGCTGTTGGGATATACCCAATAGGTTACTATAAAGGGGTTGTTTTTAAAAGAATCACATGTGCCTCTTGTTTTTTCAAAAGAGACGCTAGCTCCTTTTACCGATCCACTTTCATTCGCCTAAAGCACTGTGATTCCCCTAAAACCTTTACGTGTTGCAAGAGGCGCAGTGCTAAACAATCAAAGGGCGGAACCACATTGAAATGGAGGCGGTAATTTTCGTGTTTCCCCTTAAAATAATTGCACCAATTATCCGTTTTTTGGTGTGTTATTGTCAAAGCTTCTTTTATTTTACGGAACTCATTATCCCATTATTATGAAACAAACGCTCCTTTCTCTCAGCTGTGTGTTTTTTTTGAGCACGATTACATTGCATGCGCAGTCCTTTCAATTTCGCGAGGCTGGAGTGAATTTCCATGCCTTAAGCACAACTCATGATTTCTCAGCGAACATCCCCGATCGTTTGCCGAACTCCGCCTTAGTTCAGCAGGGTTTTGATAGAAACCTGTCTAACGGACTGTATTCTGAAGAGTTGATGAGCGCGCTCTGGTTGGGCTTTCACGGAACAAAAAATGAAAAACACGGCCCTGTTCTGCGTGTTGGTTTGATATTCGGAAGTACAAATATGTATTTAGGGCATTTTCAGAACAGATTTTTCCAGACAGTAGATACGTTTACTTCTGGCACGCAAGTGGCCTACCTAGATAGCATAGATCAAATTCATTATAATATTAGTCACCGAAGTTCAAGATTTGGCTTGCAAGCACAATATTTGTACTATTGGAACAAACAAAATCGGTTTAGCTTGTATGGCGGCCTAGGGCTCGGATTGACAACTAGTTTTGGAGGTCGATATACCATTGATGCGTTTTCGACAAACTACACACAGTTTAGGATCAACAATGAGGTTTTTCAGGGTTCGCGACGTTTTGATTTTGAAAACAAAAATCAGGAATTGGAACGTTTTTCTACTGGCGTTGGTTACGCGGGTTTTGTTTCTATTCCTATTGGATTAGATTTCCGTATTGGAACCAATCCCGATAATTTTTGGGGAAAAACACATATGTTTTGGGAAATAGCACCTAGTTTTAATTATTTGGCAGTGGATCCAGACTTCCCTGTTTTTTTTATGGGGCTGATCCAAAGTTTTGGTTTTCGAGTGGAGTGGTAGACTCTCTTGGAAGCCATGTTTAAGACTCAATAAAACGCTGTCGTACACCAATGCGAGCTTTTTCTATTTTGCAGGTTGGCCAATGTGTGTTCATCAATTCAACTAAATGGGGGAGACAGGTTACCCCACCTACATTTAGTTGTTTCTTTCGCATTTTCTCATCTTTAGAAAAAAGCACGTGTGTTGGGCTACAGGTTAAATCAACATCCCCACCAAAACAGCAGTGAAAAGGGACGCCATGGTGCCCGCAATCAAGGCTTTGATACCTAGTTTAGAAATATCGGTTCTTCTTTTTGGAGCCAAGGCACCAATACCTCCTATTTGAATACCGATAGAAGCAAAGTTTGAAAATCCACATAAAATGTAGGTAGCGATAATCACACTGCGCTCCTCTGTAAATTTGCCGGCTTCCATCAAATTTCCCATGGTGGCGTATGCCACAAACTCGTTCAGGATGGTTTTTTCTCCAAGTAGTTGCCCCACTAGGGTAATGTCTTGACTGTGTACTCCCATTACCCATGTGATAGGTGCGAGGGTGTATCCCAAAATAAACTGAAGTGAAAACGCCTCGTATTGCCCACCCGACAATGACGCTACCCATGAGTTTAAGCCTAACCACTCGCCAATTAAATCGGTGAGGATAGCGTTTACTAATGCGATTAAAGCAATAAAAACCAATAGCATAGCACCAACATTTATCGCCAGGCGCAATCCGTCACCGGTACCGTTAGATATGGCTTCAAGCCAATTGCCACCGATTTCATTTTTTGAAATTTTCATGTCGGTTTCAAACGGTTCGGTTTCGGGCAATAGTATTTTAGCAGCTACCACAGCTGCCGGAGCAGACATTACCGATGCAGCAAGCAAGTGTTTGGCAAAAAACAGTTGCCCCTCTAGCTCTGGGCCGCCAAGGAAATTAATATACGCCGCCAATACACCTCCAGCAATGGTTGCCATGCCTCCTGCCATTAAACACAGCAGTTCAGAGCGTGTCATGTTTTCGATATACGGTTTTACTAGTAATGGTGATTCTGTTTGCCCTAAAAACACATTGCCTGCGGCAGCTAAACTTTCAGCGCCACTGAGTTTCAATGTGCGCTTCATGACCCAAGCAAATACATACACTACTTTTTGGAGCACCCCGAAATAGTACAACAGCGAGGTGAGCGCGCTAAAGAAAACCACCGTTGGCAATACCTGAAAAGCGAAAATGTAGCCAAAACTGGTGGTGTCTTGAATCAAACTACCAAAGAGAAATTGGGCACCCTCGCTTGCAAAGCTCAACACACTCACAAAAGCTCTACTGATATAGTCGAATACGCTTTCAACTTGTGGAACTTTTAAAATGGCCAGTGCAAATAGCAGTTGTATGGCGAGTCCCTTTACCACAAGACCCCAATTAATGCGTCGGCGATTTGAGCTCAACACCACACAAATGATAAGTAATACGAGCAGTCCAAGTAGGCCTCGAGCGAAGTTGCCAAGGTCGAAGTTGCCGTTTTTTAATGCGTTGAGGCGTTCATAGCCATTTGCTTCTTCTGGGGCAATAGTGGTTGTGACAATATAGGAGTGCGATGCATTTGTCAATTGAAACCCACTGGGCAAATATTCCATCAGATACGTTTCTGTGCTGTCTGTTCCCACCGCGATTTCAGCACTGTTTTTCTCCAAGAAAAGTGTTCCTCTTTTTTCAATGGCGTCACTATAAATGACAAATCGGAAGTTGGAGTCGAGAACTAAGGAGTCTGTTAGGGAAGAACCAATGGGATAACTACCAGGTGCTATTGTCGGCAGGGTGTCGTTTTGTGCGCTCCAAACTAAATGTGGCAAAAAGGCGACAAGAAAGGCAAGCGTTCGGAGCAAATTCATAGTAGAATAGAAGTAAGTAGGCTATTTTGATGCAGACCGGTGATCAATTTCGTCGCGAATTCGAGCGGCTTTTTCGTAGTCTTCATCTGCGACGGCTTCTTCCAATAATTTGTGAAGGTCTTCCAAAGACATGGTAGCTAGCGCAGAGGTTCTTGCAGGTTCAGAGGTTTGAGAGGAGCTAGTAGAGGTGGTTTTTTTCGGCACTACTTCCATGTCTTCGTCTAAGATGACACCGGCTTGTTGTAAGATATCTTCATGCGTGAAAATATCGCATCGAAATCGTATCGCTAGGGCCACAGCATCAGATGTGCGGGCGTCGATTTCTATTTGTTGGCCTTCTTTGATGCAAATCAAACTCGAGTAAAAAACACCGTCTTGCAATTTCGAAATAAAAACCTCTTTCAAATAGATGCCAAAGGCATCAGCGAAGTTTTTAAATAAGTCGTGGGTTAGAGGCCGTGGAGGGTCTACTTTTCGATCTAAGGCGATGGCTATAGATTGCGCCTCAAAACCTCCAATAACAATAGGCAATTCTCGGTCGCCACCCTCTTCCCGTAAACGCAAGGCGTAAGCTCCTGAGTGCGTTTGTGAGTAAGCGAGGGCTTTTATTAAAAGTTTGACTTTTTGCATGTGGTTTTTGAGCAGTACGTCCGTATCTGATTTTGTTGCAAATATAAGACCCTTGGGTGATTGTGAGCTATCAAAATTTCCAGAGAGAAATCAAGACAGTTTCAACAGATTCGTTTGACAAAAGGGGGCTTAAAAAATAAAAAAACAGCACCTCAAATCACTTGCGATAGGAGGTGCTGTTGTTGTAAGGCCTGTTACTAATTAGATGCCTTGAAGGCTTCGATGGCCGCTGTTAATTTGGGTACTACATCGAATGCATCTCCAACGATACCATAGTCTGCTGCTTTGAAGAAGGGTGCTTCTGCATCAGAATTGATGACGACAATGGTTTTGGAGTTGCTCACCCCGGCCAAATGCTGAATAGCACCACTGATGCCAATAGCAATGTAGAGATTTGGACGTATAGCTATTCCAGTTTGACCAACGTGCTCTGTGTGAGGCCGCCAATGCATGTCCGACACAGGCTTTGAACAGGCTGTTGCAGCACCTAACGTATCGGCTAACTTTTCGATTAGCGTCCAGTTTTCAGCGGCTTTCATGCCTCGTCCGGCCGAAACAACGAGTTCTGCTTCGGGCAATGGAATTTGTCCTTTTACGCGGTCAACCGATACAACCGTGGTGTTTTTCGCTGCTGGAGCAGCGTCAAGCGTTGCCACTTCTCCGGCTTTATTGTGTTCTTCCACACCAATAGCGTTGGGGATGATGCTTATAATGGCCACATCAGCCGAGGTGGTGTAATCGGCTAAGCCTTTGCTTGAAAAAGCGCTTCTGCGTACCACTAATGGTCCATAGGAAGCGGGTAAGCTGTTGACGTTTGTTATCAAAGCAGCGCCTGCTTTCACGGATAATATTGGCGCAACGGTTTTGCCGTTAAAACTACCTGAGATAACAACGTACTTTGCCCCTATTGCATCCATAGCTGCTTTTAACACAGAAGCTACAGCTGCACCGTTAAACTCGTCTAAAGCCGCATCACTTGCGTGGTGCACTTTATCTGCGCCATATTTACCGAGCACCGACAAATCGGCTGGTGCGCTGCCAATCACTAAAGCATGGGCTTCGCTGCCTGTGGCAGCGGCTATTTTCGCACCGTAGCTACACGCTTCAAAAGTGGCTTTTTTGAACTTGCCCTCTGTGCTTTCTGCAAAAATTATTACTGACATATGCTAATATTTTACATTCACGATGTCGTGAAAATTATCAAAAACTTAAAATTATATGACTTTGGCTTCCGTGTGCAACAAATTAACGAGCTCCTCCACGTTATCAGCAGCAATCATTTTTACGGGGGCTTTGGGTTGTGGTTTTTCAAATTGCGCTACAGCAGTGTGCTTAGCAGCATCTGTTGCAGGCTTCACTTCCAGTTTTTTACTTCTTGCCATCATGATACCTCTCATGTTGGGAATGCGCAAATCGGACTCTTCAACCAAGCCTTTTTTACCGCCCAAAACCAAAGGCAAAGAAGCGGTGAGCTTTTCCTTTCCTCCGTCGATCTCACGCTCTAATGTGGCGTTAGTTCCTTCTACTTCCAGTCCGACACAGGCATTTACAAAAGGCAGGTCTAACAATGCTGCAAGCATTCCGGGTACCTGACCACCGTTGTAGTCAATGCTTTCTTGCCCACAAATCACTACATCGTACTGATTTTCTTTGACGATGGCCGCCAATTGAGAAGCTACAAAAAAGCCATCTGTCGGCTCCGCATCAACGCGAATGGCGTCGTCGGCACCTATAGCGAGAGCTTTGCGAATGGTGGGCTCTGCCGAGGCTGGGCCAACATGACAAACCGTTACGGTGCCGCCGTGCTTTTCTTTTAAAAATAGCGCTTTCGTAAGGCCGAATTCATCGTAAGGATTTATTACGAAGGACACACCATCTGTATCAAATGCTGTATTGTTGTCCTTAAAATTGATTTTAGCCGTTGTGTCGGGGACATGACTAATGCAAACTAAAATTTTCATAGTTGTGTACTATTATCAATTATAATTCAGAGTATGAGTACTATAACCGCGAAATCGTCAAAAAGATTTTAATTGTATCGGATTTTGAGCTACGGCTTGCAAAGTTAGGGCTTTAGCTCGGGTTTTTTAAAGTTTTGTGGCAGAAAATTCAGTTGTTTTTATGGATGCATTTGATCGAGCTCCAGCAATTTTCCTTTCCTATGGTTTTCGCGCTATTAGAAACACCCGCGGAGCACATAAATCTAAAATCTCTACACCGGGATACAGGTTTTTCACCTGACTAAATATCTCATTTGAAACCATGCGCATGTGTTGCTCTTTGGGCAATGGTATGATTTCGATGTTCTCAAAACCACTGTCTTCTATGTGTTTGCGCGTGTCTTTTAGTGTCATACGGTTAATGCCATTTTTGAAAAAAGCCAACGCACGATCTTTTTCATCAGGTCTGTAAGTGGATAAGTAGCTCGCCAAATCCTGTTCGTTTAAGCGCACGTGGCCCCACAGCATGTCTAGTGTGCACAGGGAATGACCGCCATTCAAACAAAAGAAAGGATTGTACTCGTGTACCATGTAGCCGCCTTTTTTTAAAACGGAATACATGCTTTGAAAAGCTTCAAAAGGTCGGTCTAAATGCTCTAAAACTTGTGAGCTGAAAATGAGATCGAATTGATTTGCTTCTAGGCGTGTCTGACAAATGTCGTCATCAACAAATGCAACTTCACCAGAAAACGTATAGTGTTTGCGCAGGGTTTCTCTAAAGTCTCCATAAAATGAGTTGACCAAAGCAGCGGATTCTAAGTTGCCTCCTTCTAAAGCATCTGAAGCCACTTGATAACCTGAAAAATCTGAACCTAATACTTTTGATGCTCCAGCCTCTGCATAAGCATATGTCGCAGCGCCTTTGTTGGCCCCAATTTCTAAAACAGTTTTACCGAGAATACTTTCTCCTTGCGATTTCAATAAAGCCAATAGTTTTTCTGTGTCGATTTTGGCGTTATCGCGCAGCTTGCTCTGATACGCTGGTTTTTCTAATGGGGGTTTGGTGTAAATTTCTCTCCAGTGTGGACGAATTAATTCCCGAAGACCTTTTCTAAGGGTGATTTCATTTCCAAAGCTATCGGAAAATTTTCCTAGAGGCTGCATGGTGGCGGGGTCAATGGGCGCCTCAAATAAGTGTTGTAAAAATTTGTTTCTCTTGGCCTTCTTTACTATTTCGTGGGCCAAGGGCGTGAACAGTGCTTTCATTTTCTCGTTTTAGAATTGCTAAAATATAAGAATTTAGGGAGAAAGCAATTTTAGTGATTGGTTTTTTTGTGCGCGTGGTGGTATTATGTCAAAAAGCACTTTAAAAAAATAGTGTTTGCAGAGATTTTAGGGCAGCAGTACAAATTGTTCATTTTTCTTGAAGTCGTCCTTTTTGGAGCAGACTCGAACTTCTCCCACGAATTAGCCTAAGGTAAAAATGGACATGCAGTAGCGAGGTCATTTGTGCTCACGGGTCAACGGGTGTTTTCGATTGCCGCGCCAAATCCAACAGTGTTTTCCAAACTTTTGTGGGACTAAAGTTGAAAGACGCCCGCAACAGATAAATTTTTATTGCTGTTGAAATGAATTGTGACAAAAGAAAGCCATAAGCAGCACCGATTAACTGGTATTTTACGATTAAAAAATAAAATAGAGGCAAGGATAGACCAAAAGTGATAGCCACACTCCAGGTGTTTTTATGTGGGAATCCTGCGCCATCTAAGTAACTGCCAGCTAACTTATCTAAAGGTTTGACCAATGCCGAAAAAATGATGATTCGCAAAAAAATAGCTGATTTTGCGTAGGCCTCTCCGGCAAAAAACACCGTCAGCTCTGGCGCAAAGAACCAAATCATGCCGGCAACGGGAATGGTCAAAGCTAAAATAATAGCTAGGTTGGTGTAGAAAAAAGCCCCTTGCTTTTCTGTGTCATCACGTGAAATACTGCGTGTTACCTTTGAGTAGTAAACCAGCGCTATACTTTGCAATGGGATTTCAAAAACATTGATAAATCGAAAGGCCACATTGCTAATGGCCACCGAAACTGGCCCGAGAAGTGCGCTCAGGATAAATTTATCAATGTTTTGCTTTGTTGTAGACAATGTATTTGTTACAAACACATAACGCCCAAATAGATACAGCTTTTTAAACACGTTGACATCCCAACCCAAGCGTGGGACGGCTTGTTTTTGAAAAAGTAAAATGGAAACGTACGAGGCGATGATTGCGGCACTTATATAGTAAATGGAAAGTAACGTTAGATCCAGTTTTAAGTCGAAGAAAAAGTGCAAAACAACACCAATAGAAAAGAGAATCGGTCGGATGATTTGTGTTTGGAAGTAGTTTTTCATCCGTAATTCCGCAAGTAAGTACAAACTCACTTGAAAAACAGGAGCGCTAGCCAACAAGATTAAAGCAAGGGCGACGCGAGCAGGTTGTAAGTTTGGTAAGTTTAAGACTGTAAATAATTGCTGGCCTAAGAATACCATGGCTGCGGCGTATACAACGGCCATTCCCACATTCATGCTAAAGGTATTGCCCAGCAAATCTTTTAATCGATTGGTAATGGCCACATTGTAATACCTTATAAATGCATTTTGCAACAGGCCTGCCCGAAAGCTTTCTGCAATAGCAGCGATGGAGATAAAAATAGCCCAGGCTCCAAAGTCTTGCACGGCGAGTAACCGCACAAGTAGTAAGAAGTTGAGAATGCCAAGGGAAAACTCAACCACCCTGGTGAGAAAACTATATCCGTTTTCTTGTAGCCAATGCTTGTTGCGCAATATCGAAAGGGCTCTCAATGGTTAACGCAACACTTGGTGAAAAACGGCTTCATACAAAGCATGGACCTCACTAGCGGTTTGATCCCAATGAAACTTTGAGGCGTGCCTAATACCTTTTTCAATGTGTGCTTCTCGCAATGTAGCATCGGTGAGGAGTTGTGTGATGGCGTTGGCTATGGTTTCAGGGTCTTCGGGCTGAATGTACACTGCGGCATCACCACCTACCTCGGGCATAGATGAAGTGGCACTGCTAATTACTGCCACCCCACAAGCCATTGCTTCTAGTGGAGGTATGCCAAAACTCTCCCTGCGAGAAGGGTATACAAATAGTTCTGATAAGTTGTAGAGGTATGGCAATTCTTGATTGGGTAAGTACCCGGTAAGGTGAATATTTGCCCGCAAGCTTAAATCGCCTATTTTTTTCAACTCCTCCAACAAATGCGTTTCTCCAAAATCTGGCATGACTACAGGCATGGGCAATGCACCTTGTTGTCGCAACAATGACAGTGCACGAAGCATGTTATCGAGGTTTTTCTTTGGATCGGTATTGCCCAAAAACAACAAAAAGCGCTCAGGTAATTTCGCTTTTTCTAGCCAAGCTTTTGGAATGTCTGACTTTGCGATGGGTTGGAAATGGCTGCCCACGGCGTTGTAAATCCGCACGACCTGATCGTTGTTTTCAGGCAGTTTGAAATGCTGATTGATCCGTTCTTTTTCGTAGTCGGATACTGTGATTACTTTTTTGGCCTTTTTTACAATTCGTGGCACATTCCAAGCCCGATACAAGTTTCCAAATCGCTGATAGGCCGTTCCTCCTTTTAATGGATTACCCTCTAAATAGATGATGTCATGAAGTGTAACCACCAGTGGAACGGGCGTAAAAATAGGGGCGGTATTACTGGTGCAATGAAGGATGTCTACGCCGTATTCCTTACAAAGCCGAGGCAGGTACCACTGTTCCCAAATGGGGTAGGGCATTGCTTTGGTTTCAACAATTGAAACATTTTTTGCTTGTGGCAATACGTTGTTATCGCTGTCTTTTTTTACAAAAATCACGAAATCGGTATCGGGAAATTGTTTGACAAGGCTTTTGATGGTTTCTAAGGCAACGATGTCCATCCCGTGTTTTTTCTCGCGAAATAGGCGCTGGGCCTCAATGCCAATTTTCATTCTTTTCATGGCTGTCCTTTAAGTTGGTCTTTTTCCTTGATTTTATGCGGCGTTGGTTGAAAGTCGTCTTGTGGTTTTTTTATTTTTAAAACATTTAAGGCCATAATCAAACTCAAGCGAGGCAGTTTGAGAAGGGTAAAGAACAACCTCGGTGTCCAGTATTCCTTGCCAATACTAACTATGAGTGCAAGACTTATAGTAATGAACGGTAATTGTAAGCCCCAAAACAAAGAGGAGCCTATCCAAAACCAGCTGCTGCAAAAGGCAATAAAGGCGCCAGTTAAAAGCAATAAGCGCGGCAGCATCAAAAATTGAAGTACTTTGTCGGCGTAATTCCAATTGCCTTTGAAAAACTGAATAATGGCCTCGCCTATGTGTTTTATCCCGTGATGATACTGTGCCGAAAGCCAGTTCAACCGCTGGGTCTTAAACACGGCAATGTCATCTACTTTTTCATCTAAAACAAATGCTATTTGAGTATACCGAATGGGTACACAATCTTTTAATAATGCCAACTCAAGACTCTTGTCAAATCCAATTTTGGATTGAATGGGTAAAACATACTTTTCAAAATGGTCGTTGGTGAAAAACATCCCCGACCCACTCAATGCCGGGGCGACTCCCAAAGCCTGATGCCCCTTTCTGAAAATGTGATTATTGATGCTTTCACTGATGCCGTCTAAGTAGGCAAAAGGGAACTCTTGGTTTTTGGCTTTTCGCTGAATTTGTAATACGGGAAAGCTATGTGTCACCCATCTACTAGCCAATTGAAAAGCGTTTGGTGAAATGTGATTATCGGCATCTAAAACCAGGACAATGTCGTAAGACTTTTTAAAATGTTGATGTGCTTCTCGCAGCCCTGCTACCTTTATCAATCGTTCGTTTGGAAACTCAAGTAGGTGAACATTAGGCGCATTAAGGCCTTTGGGGAAGCTTTCACCGCTCGCTACAACATAAATGTCAATTTGGTTTTGTGGGTAGTTGGCAGCCAAAATCTTGGAAACAGAAACTTTTGTAACCGACCCCGCCTTGTAGCTTGGAATGATGACAGCAAAGGTTTTTTCAAAATATGAATCCTCATTCGTTTCCACTGTTATTTCACTCTTTAGCCTTCCCGCAAGGGCATATACAAGTAAATATAAGGCTTGTGAAAAAAGTAAAAGTGTTGCCCCCCAAATAACCCCTTCCATTATTTCTTCCCAGTTAAGAATTCGTTTTTAAATAAATTTGGATGATAAAAGTGTTGCACATTCCAAAGCACACCTTTCCAATATGCTTTAAAGTGTGGCCATTCGCCTTTGATGGCAAAAATCAATAAGTTTTTTGGTATGGCTACCAAATGGTAGTACAAAAAGGCAAAAAGCAGCGTTGCCCCTTTTCGATTTCTGCGCAAATAAAGGATTCTGTTGCGAGAGAGATAATAGGTTTTTAACGTGCTGTTTTTTCCTGTAGTCATCGATTCCTTGTGCCATATTTCAGATTGAGGAACATATAAAATGCGGTATCCTTTTTCTAAAAACCGATCTGCAAGGTCCATTTCTTCGTAATAGAGAAAAAAGATATCGGCGAGCAAACCAGCCTCTTCAAATGCTTTTCGTTTGATGAGCATGGCAGCTCCGTGAGGGCGGGATATTTCGAGTTCTTCCTCGTATTGACCAGTGTCTTCTTCGTGCTCACCGATGCTGTGGCCCCTCCCGGTAATGGGGTGAATGGGTGTGAATCCTGCAAACTGAAAGGTAGTCGGACTGTCGAAATACTTGATTTTGGGACAAACGATTCCAATGTTTTCCTCTCTTTCCATTCGCGATACTAGAGGCTCTAGAAACCCTTTTGGAACTTCGGTATCGTTGTTTATTAAAAGAAAATAATCTGCGTCTGAAACTTTTATGGCTGCATTATTCCCGCCACTGAACCCCAAATTCTTACCTGTTTTTAAAAAGTGGATATCAGGAAAGGCGGCAGGTATTTCGCTAGGGTCTTGAGTGGAGCCATTGTCGACAACGTAAATGTCGAAATTTGGATATGAAATTTGCGTAATGGAACGCAGAAAATCTAAAGTATAAGCTACTCCATTATAATTAACCGCAATAATGCTAACCTTTGGCGCCATTTGATTTTGATGTTTGCTGATTCCCGTATGAATTTTTTTGAGCGAAAGTTGCTCCTTTTCCCGTACGCCCAAAGTACACTTTTTTCATAAAACCAATCAAGCCCTTCAAAAAGAAATGGCCAACTTTGTAGAAGTCCTTCAAAAATGTATCATTCAGAGGGTTGTGCAAAAAATTTAACGTTTAGCATTGTTCAGATTAATCGTTGCGTGGTTTTTTAGTGTCGATATTTTTCTGCGTCTAGTGAAGAAAAAACACTATATATGGTCAAGTTGTCTGCAAAAATTATTTTTCGGATAGCGGTTCTAATGCCGCTTTTCCTTCAATATCGGGGTTGCCAGCTAGGTCTTTGTCTAGTTTGTAAGCGAGAATGAGATACGCAAAACTCAAATACAAAATGATGCCTGTAGGTAACTGTCCGAAAATGGGGTTGCCGTACGAAGCCACTGCAATGCCTGCAAGTCCTGCGTGTAATGCCATTATCTTTTGCCTCAGCTCGGGGTCTCGTATTTTGCCGACTTTAAAAAAGCCATAAAAGAGCATGTAAATGATGTGAAACAGATGAATGGATAAACCAACAACACCAGTCTCGGCCCAGATTTTCACATACCAACTATCGAGGGCTGTTTGTGCAAGAAAGGTATTTGGACTAAACCGCAGCCCCCAAGACCCACCACTTCCAATGCCTCCGCCAAAAGGACGGGTGGCTAGGTACACTTTAAATTTCTTTTGGTTTTCTAAGCGCACTTGTAAACTTGCGTCTTCTGGATTTAAAGCTGTTCGCAACCGACGGATGTTGTAGTTGTCGTGGCCAATAGAGGTGTATTTTAAAAACGCAAAAAAGCTCAACCCAACGAGCAATCCCAAAGCGAAAATCCAAAAATTTCGAGCCGTCAACAAGTAAACAATCGCCCCAACTGCAGGAACGGCCAAGGCGCCTCTTGTGCCAGATATAAGCAGGCCGTAAAACGCAATAATTGCCGTTAATGCATAAAAGATACGCCGATGAAGGGATTTTACTTTTCCTACAGCAAGAATACCAGCAGTAACGCCTGTATGCCCCATGGCAGCACCAAATTGACCGGCATCTGAGAAAAATGAAAACACGCGCAGTTTCCCAAATAGAATATGAGTTTTGTAGGCGCCGGTAGCCAAAAAGGCTCGTTCGCCTGCGTCTAAGCCAATGTACAGCTGCTTCATGCCCCAAATGACCCCAACAATTGAAAACACAAACCATATTGTGATGAATAGGTCGATGTCTTTGTTTTTGTTGAAATACAACAACGCCAGTAAAGTTGTCAGCATCATGTAAAGGGCTACCCCACGAACGGCGTAAAACCAGGCTGCAAGGCTGCGTGCCTCTGGGTTGAATAATTGCGCCATGCAATAGAGAAACCAAATGATAACCAGAAAAAAGATAGGGTCTTTTAGCACAGAAGCGTTCACTTTTACTTGAGAAAACAACGCTATGATTAATGTAAGAACAAGCACGCCGTCAATGCTCAACCCCAGCGGGCCAGGGATGTATCGTGCAAGGCCTATTGCAGTAAATGCCAAAACAAGTGTGGCAATGATGCCAACCCTAGGGTGCTTGTATATCAGCCAGATAAACAAGATTAAAAATGGCAATCCGCTGATTAATGCAATGGTGACAATACCACCTTTCCAGATCAAAAAGCCAAGAGGAAATCCTAGAAAGGCAACCAAAAAAAAGCCCAACAGCACAGGATTTATGTCCAGCCAGCGCATCATAGGAGCTTGGATAACATTTTCTTAAGCCACTTTTTGACTTTGCCCTCTCGCTTTCCAATGTCGCCCATGACGTCCTCAAGATCAATGGAGTGCATTTTGTTGAGAACCACCCAAGTGTTGACAGATTTCATGTTGAGCAGTAAATCCATTAATTTGCTATCGCTTTTCGTCCAAATACGTGTGCTGTCGATGACATAAACCAACTCAGCCGCTCGCTGCATCAACTTAAAAGGCAAGGATGCCAACTCGTATGGGGGCAAAACAAGAATAATATAACTAAATGCGTTGGCAGGCTTGTCTCCATGAGTTAATGCAGAAATGTCTTCTAACTCTAAAAAGTCATGTTTGATTTCATAGTGTTGACATAGATACTCTAACGAGGCGGCCTCCTCTGAATCCTTGTGACTCACCAACAACACATCGCCATAAAGCTCTTGCATGTATTCTGCTATTTGTCGAGCAATATGAGTTTTGCCTTCGTTTTCTTTTGAGCTACAAATGGTGATAATGTTACTGTCAGAGTAAGGCTTATTCACATCGCTGAGAACCTTTAACTGACTTACCAATTGCCGTGTGCACATCAAATTTACAGCGGGAATTTCTAGTTTTTTCTGTTGTATTTGTTCCTGCTCCCCGTAGTAACCAATGCATTTCAAGCCACTGTATTTTTCGGCGCGGTCTACTGTGCGCACAGTATTGTCTAATAATAATTTGAGAACAATAAGGGCTAAAATTAACATTACCCCAGCGAAAAAAGACCCAGCAACCAGAATGAGTCGCTTGCTCCCTTGTGGGTTTCTCGGAAAGTAGGGGTCGTCCACTACCTCCATGTTTTCTGCCATTTCGCTGCTCTGCTTTTGCAAATTGGCTTGATTAAGGCCGTGTAAAATGGACAAATATTGATTTTCATGAACGGTAACTTCGCGTTCTAGTTTTTTGAGTTCGGCTCCCAATGGAGCGAAGTAGTCCACCCGACGCTCAATAAACTCTCGTGTTTCTCGTGCCACTGTCAACGTGGAGAGCTGGCGCTCGCGTTCTAAAAATACGTGCAGCCACTCTTGCAATATTTCACTCAGAGGAATGCCTTCGATGGAAAAATCGTTGCGGTACAACCCGGAAACAAATTGTTTGATTTTTTCATTATTTGATTCAAGTTTCAATCGAAGCCGTTCTTCTCGCTCTTGGTCGGCAACACCATAGAGATTTCCAGCCATTATTTGACCTCGAATCTTTACACTCTCCTGACGAAGTTGATAGAGCGAGTCAACAATTTCAGAACGCGCTGTAGCTTTCGCAATTTCTTCTTCTAATTTTTTTAGTGTTGATTCTGCGCCGGCTATAGTCATGCGGGTTTGCTGCTCGTCTTTTTCTACATCATTGCGGTAGTTGTCGAGGTTTTTGCCCTGTTCATAGAAGTTGAGAATGCCATTTTGCGATATAAAGGTTTTGAGTCGGGCCTCGGATTCTTGAAGTTTTTGGTAAGCTTTTTCGAGTTGTTCTTGAAAGTAACGCACTGCGCTTTCATTTTCCCTGCCGCGCATTTTTTGATGCCGCTCCATAAAGGTTTCCACCAAAAGAGATAGTGTGTTTTTACAAACACCTGGGTCGGTTGATTCGTAAACCAATTCGAGCATATCACTGGTAAACTTGCGACTTGCTTTTAGCTTGCCACTTATTTTCATTGGTGCATAAAAGGGGTGTTCGGCCAGCAGGTAGTGTACCACCGAGCTAGGTCTAGAATTGTAGTAAGCTGTAAGCAACTCATACGTTTTCTTCTCATCACCCCTCACAACCAGTT
This sequence comes from Schleiferiaceae bacterium, assembly GCA_022565875.1. Taxonomy (GTDB): domain Bacteria; phylum Bacteroidota; class Bacteroidia; order Flavobacteriales; family Schleiferiaceae; genus JAIULY01. Next base: position 22,451 of record JAIULY010000014.1, read on the forward strand.
CTTTGAAAGTCTCGGGGTCAAATTGTTCTACAACCTCTAGTTTATTGCCTTGCGCGATAATAAGCCCATTTTCTTCCTCTAAGCTGAGGTGTTGAGCGAGTAACTTCAACCCAACAATTTCCAAAGTTTGGCGCGAGCGAACGGTTAAAATTAAATTATCGAAGGCATTGTTGGATTTATTGAAGTCGTAGCGCACGCCACCACCGCCAATATCAAAGCTTTTTCCAGAAGCCACTCCAGTGTACACTACCGCAGAGGATTCGTAAACCTTGGGGGTTTTACCGGTGAGATAGTATACGAGACCAGCGAGCATAGTAGGAAAGATGACAAATAGCCACCACTTTCCATACAATTGCCGCAAAAGGTCCTTTATTTCCATAGTGTTTTAGCTAAAAAGCTTTTTATCGTTTCAATAGGTACAAGGGCTGTCCTAATACCACCTCTAATTCAAAGAATTGCTGGTAAAACTCTGCAGAAGAGTCTTCAAAACGCGACTCAGCCAATGCCCGTATTTCTGAGATTCGCGTATAGTCCATCAATTTGATTTGATTTTCACGGTATTGTCGCTCTGCTACACGTTCATTGATTCGGGCTTTTGCCAAAAAGTCTTGGTGCAAATTCATTTGTCGCTGATACTTGATTAGGTTGGTATACAAACGTACAATATCTCTATGTAGTAAGATTTCCATTTCTTTGCGCATTTCGTCGTAAGCAAAGGCCTCATGTTTGGCAAGTTTTACCCTGGCCCGACGGGTCATTAGTTCTTCTAATGGAAATTGTAGATTCACACCGTACCGATAACCTTGCATCAATTGGGAAACATCTTCACCAGGAATAATGAGCCCTTGATTTCCCTCTGAGTAATTGGCGAAAAGAGAAATGTGCTTCCAATAGCGCCGCTTTTCAAGTTTTATTTTTTGAATTTGCGCTTGATAAAACTCAACATTTTTATTGACCATCGGGCTGTACTGCCTAGCAATGGCAAAAAGTGTATCTAAGCTTGGAAGCTGTCGCGAAAGATCAACGCTTAAATCAAAAACTTGATGGACAGCCAACGAATCAATAAATAGAGAATCGGAAGAGTTTCCTGTGGAGGAAAATGAAATGCGAATGACATCTTGCTCCTCTTCTACCTGAGCCAACAACACGTGCCACGGCAACAAAAAAAGGATCAGGTATTTTTTCATGAAAAAGTAATCTGTTTTTTTATGGTGAAGGACAAAGCGTTCGAAAGTTACGGAAGACCTTAGCCGCAAAAGTAATCATACTATTTGGGTTGACAGTGTTTGGTGTGGTTACACATTTTCTTTCTGAAATAATGCCGGTATTGTTTTTAGAATGATTTGAAAATCAAACCACAAATTAAAGCGTTCAGCGTAGTCATTGTCGAGTTGCATACGTTCCTCTGGCGACATGTCACCGCCTTTGCCACGCTTGGTTACCTGCCACAACCCGGTGATGCCTGCTGGCGCCATAAATCGTTTTGAGATGTCATTGGTGGTCAGCTTCTCTGCTTCGTACAAGGGTAATGGGCGGTTGCCAACAATAGACATGTCACCTTTCAATACATTGAATAATTGTGGTAACTCATCAATGCTGGTGTTGCGAAGAAAATTGCCCAACTTGGTTACTCTGGGGTCATTGGTGAATTTGTTGAATTTTTCTCCGGCGTCTGCTTGTTTTGCGTGAAAAAGTTTTTCGCAAATAACGCCACTGTCGGTGTATAAAGGGAAGGCACATTGCACCCCCTCAGAAGCACATTCGGCGCACATTTCGCCTACCTTTACTTCGCGGTCTTCTTCTTTCGCAGCATACTGATTTAAATGTCCCATTTCCTTCAGCTTTTTATCGGCGTCAGGATCCATAGTGCGAAACTTGTAAAAATCGAATACTTCAAATCCACGACCTACGCGCTTGGAAATGTAAAACACAGGCCCGCGGCTGTCGCGCTTAATCAAAATGGCTATTATTGCAAAAAAAGGCAACAAAAACAGCAAGGCTAAACCACTAAACACAATGTCAAAGAGACGTTTCCCTACAGGAATAGAATAGTCGCGCAGGTTGTTGAATTTTTTGCTTGGATTTGCAAAATCTATCGGCATGGTGTTGAATCGCTCTACCGTTTTCTCTAATAGTGTTGGGGCGATACCTTTTTCTATTGCTGAATATAAAAGGCTTCCAGTAAATCCATATTCCTCAAAAGACTTTTTCTTTTCAAGGTTAAAGGCTTCACTCAAATAAACGAGTACAGGAAACTTCCTGAACTTTTTTTGATAGTTCTCTACAAATGCTTTTATTTGTTTGGGTTTGATAAGGTCTTCGGCTATCAAAAAAACAAAACAATCATCTTTTACGTCAATGTTTTGTAAATAAGAGATGAAGCTGGAATAAGTCCAAACGTCAAAATCATGGGCCAGATGGGCCTTGATTTTTTTACTCCGATTATCATCGGGGTCAAAAAGGGTGATTTGGTTATTCGCCATGAATATATGTGTCTTTAATTGTAAAAAAGTACAATTAATTTCTTTCCATCAACTTGATTAGGCGCAATTCCAATTCTTTTGGATTGAAAGGCTTAGTAACGTAATCATCGGCTCCAGCAGACAGCGAGTCAATTTTAGAGTTACTACTTGCTTCTCCTGAGAGCATAATGATGGGCACACGCTTCAAGTGGTCTAGTTTACGCACCTCTTTTATGAAACTTATACCATCCATTTCCGGCATAAAATAATCTACAATCATCGCGTCAACTGGATTACCCCCCAATAAATAGTCATAGGCGTCTGCACCATTTTCAAGCTTTACAATATTAAACTGCTTACCTAAATTTACTTCGATGATCATCCCTATGGATTTCTCGTCATCTACCATTAAAATGGTTTTTCCCGTTGAAGTACTCATACCTTATTAAAAATTTTCCCGCTTTTTATTTGTAAGGATTTAACCCTTTCTTTAAGCTCTGTTAGGTTCAATTCCCCTTGCTTTACAGAGGCCTCTAAAGTAGCAACATTTTTTCTCATGGTTTCACTTAGATAACCAAATATTCCTTTCATCTTGTGTAGCTCTTGTTGCACCTGTAGATTTTTGTCTAAAAGCTTGTCGTTAATGGCTTCAAAACAGTCGTTTACTTCGTTTTTTGCTATAGTTAAAAAGTTGTGCTGCACGTCCTTGTCAGTCCCAATATAACTTTCAACCAGCGATAAATCGAGTGCAACCACCCCTTCCTTTGTTTCTAAAATAGCTACATTTTGGAGCAATTCCATCACTTTATTGAAGAAATCTTCTTGCTTGAATGGCTTGCTGATAATGTCGTTCATGCCCACATCAAGGGCGTACTGTATGTCGTTTTCCCAAGTATTCGCAGTTACCCCAAGGATAGGAACGTTTGCATAGTGTTTGTTCGAATTTCGAATGTGTTTTGTGGCAGCTATGCCATCCATTACAGGCATTTGAAAGTCCATGAAGACCAAGTCAATATCTTTTTCTTCTAATGCTTTTATCGCCTCAAGTCCATTGCTGGCATATTCAACCTGACAACGGGTTTGTTTTAATACTTCTTTCAGTAAAACTTGATTGGTAAGATTGTCTTCTACAATTAACACTTTGGTTTCTGCCAAATCGGGAACTACTACGAGACTTTTGCTGTTTGGCGCTATTTTTTGTGTTGCCTTCTCAAAGGGAATGAGTATTGACAGTTCCGTTCCTTTGTTTAACTCACTTTGCACAGTAACTTTTCCACCATAGGCTTCTACAAGTTTTTTCACAATAGCCAGGCCAATACCGGTGCCTTTGGGTTTGTTCATGTTGCCAGCTTTTGCCTGATAGAAGGGCTCAAAAATGTGCTTGATCTCATCTTCGGCAATGCCCTCACCACTATCGCGAACAACGAATGAAATACCAACCTTCCCCTCTTCGACGGGCTCCTTGCTCAACTGAACTTCTAACTCAATTTTACCTTTTCGTGTGTAATTGAAAGAGTTGTTTAATGGATTTGTGAGAATTTGTTTCAATCGCTCAGGGTCTCCGATGACTTGCTCTGGAAGATTGTCTCTAATTACCAACGCGAACTCTAATTCTTGGGTCTTCTTTGGATAGTAGATTTCTGCAACGTATACTAGCAAATCATGCAGATTGAATTGCTTCTTTAAAATGATTTCCTTATTGGCTTCCATTTTGGTGAAATCCAACACGTCATTGATTAATGTCAGCAAACTTTGCGTAGATTCGTTTATCAATTCTAGGTAATATTTCCCATCAGGCCCCTGTACTTGATTGCTCAATAACTCTAAAAAACCTACAATTGCATTTAACGGGGTGCGAATCTCATGGCTTATATTGGCTAAGAAAATTTCCTTTATTTTATTCGCTCCCTGTTCACTCAACTTAGCTGGAGCGTCATTTTGGTTTTCTTGTAACTCTTGAAAAAACCCATTTAATTGATAGGGTATCCCGTTGTCATCATGCGTCCAATAACCCTGAATATTTAGCCGAAGTAATTTATTACTCACATAAACCCCAACCGTTACATCTAACATATGACCTTCTAGTGCTTTGAAAAACGCCTCTTTAGCAACCTTCCAATCTTTGTGAAGAATTGTTTTTTTTATTTCCTGAAGCTCTAAGTAGGGCTCTGTTATTTCTATAACTTCACGCGCCTCCTTAGAAAAGAACACTTTGTTGGTCTGTAAGGTATAAACAAAGGGAGCTAGTTTTGTTTTTTTCATGGTTCGTGTGGAAATTCAAATGCAAACTCTGTCGCCCTAAAGGGACTGCTAAAAGGAAAAAATCCCCAATCTTGAAAGGTCAATATTGGGGATGGTTTTGCAATGCGACCGATAGATTGAATTAACCAACCGCCTTCATCAAAAGATAATAAAAAGACGGCTGGTAAAAACATACAGTAGGTGGTAAATCTAAAACTAGTTGTTGCCTGGGAAAAAGAAGACTTTATTCAAGTTTGGATTTTTAGCCCAAGCTTGGTTGTTGTTACCTGCTGACATTACCCAATTTAAAAATTCAGGATAAGCTTCATCGATAGCAATTTTACTTTTAGGATGCTTCCAAGATACTTCTTGCTCAACAATTTCGATGCCCCAAGGTAAGTTGTTTGCTGTCAAATACCACTTTTTAGTGGCTGGGTCAGTATCGTCGTCTGCTAAACCGTAAAGCGTATTGTCTACGCGCAAACTAGATTGTCTGCCAGGCAAGTGAACCTCGTGACCGATATTGTTTGTTCTGAAAATGAAGAAGTCAGATAAAACTACCGCAGGCTGCGTAGCATTGTAATCCAGATTTACTGTAAATGTGATGGTGTCAGGGACTTGAATTGGACCATCGCCTACATTGGTGTAAAAGGATGACTGCAAGTTTCTAACATTGGGAGCCATTTGGATTAAGTTGTCGTCAACCAATTGGAAAGGTGATGAAACACTAGTAACAATTGGATTGCTGATCAACTCGTAACCGTTATTACCTGATGTAGGTTGTAACATTTGTAACGCTAAGCCATTACTCAAACCAGCACCTATGGCGTGAATCACAAATTTGTATTCGATTTTTGTGATGTTATTGTTGGCGTGACGATAGGTAACAGGACGTTGCTTAATGACTAAGTCGTTGAAGTCGTAGTCACCTTTTGCTGGCCAAAGGTCTTCAAAGGAATTTACAATCATGTATGGAGCCTCTTCTCTGAAGGCAATGGTGGGGTCGTTATCGTCGTAATCAATGCCTGCAGGGACACCATCGCCATCGTTATCTACAATACTTGGCGTACCTATTTGAACGGGATTACAAGGGCCAACAGGTACAAAAGCAGTACAGCCGTAGCTGAATCCAGTTGGCAAAGTGTTGGCGCCATTTCCAGAAGAAGATCCAACGCAAAACTCCATTAAGCCAGAGTTGTTGGCGTCCCAGTTCGGGAAATTAACAAGCATATTATCTACAACCGTAACAATTCCCGTTCCGCCAGTAGCAATGAAACGCATGTTGTTGTCTAATGTCATGGTCTGTGCTCTGATAACAGCTGTGCTTCCAGTCATGTTGACTTCGGACGAGCTGTTTATATGAAGAAAACCGCCTACGCCAATATAGCCGCTATTGGTCACGTCTGCATTGGTATTGAAGGACAAATTACCCGAAACGTTTATTTGACACTCATTTACAAAAGCGCGATTCTGATTTATTTGCATCGTCGCAGCGTTGATGGTCCCAAAGTTATATCCCGTTTCAGATGAGTTGAAATTGAAATTTCCATTGGTGCTAAACGTACCATAATTAAAGAACTCCGCGCCTGAAGCGGGGTTTCCGTTGGTGTGGTATGGGTTTATTTGAGAAGTCGAGTTGGAGACAACCGTACCAAAATTGATAAACTCTCCGCCAAAACCTAAACCATTCTGAAGAACAATCGTCCCCATGTTAATGATGTTGATACGTCTTTCCAAGTTATTTGCCGTGATGGTCAAAGTGGCACCTTCTGCTACGCGAATGGTTCTTGATCCAGCCGACCAAACACTCACACCTGTTAATGTGGAGTTTTCACAAACATCTAAAATTTCTGTTCCATTTGGCCATGAAATGCTACCGTTGAAGGACTTTGCCACAGTGTGCGCACCTGATAAAGTTAAGTTGCTCGGTAAGTTTTGCGCTGCACCACAATCAATAGTGGGTGGCGTAGCTGAGCCAATCATGCTCGACTTATTTTTGCCGTTGTCTAGGTCAATAGTTAAATTTATAGTGGAACGTCCTTCACGTTTGAAAGATTGAATAACATTGGCCTCAGGAATGTAAATAAAGTACTCATCCTGTAAAGCAGGTTCTCGCATCAGGATTTGACCGCCTGTGCCATTTACAGTGATACTGCGCAATGTGTTGTATTTGTTGTCCAAAATTTTAACAACACTAACATTTGTGTTTTGTGAAACCAAGTTAAATGCCACCGTAAATTGATTTGTAGCCTCATAGATAAAACCTGTTGGCGCTTTGCTCTCCGCCAAGCTCATTCTTCCTGGGCGAGAGTTGTCGTCGTCGCGATTACAAGACGCTAAAACTAAAAGTGTAGTAGCAACGGCCAAAATTTTAAAAGGTATTTTCATAATGAATTTCATTTATTACTGCAAAGATATCCCTAAAGCGTAGGGTTATCTTTGTAGGCGCCCAATAGCCTAGCCTTTCGCTAGGATGTCAATGAGCCTTTTCTTATAATTTACAACGGATTGAAAGGTGTAACTTGATCGTTAAGTAAGGTAAAGGAGTCTTTATTTCGAAAAAGCAAGCTAGAGATTACTTTTTTTTGTGCGTATTGACTTAGCATCAAAATGTTTGAGTGTTCTGATAACTCATTTATTTCGCAATGGAAAAAGTGAATACACTTCCTTTTCCCTCAATACCGGAAGCTGTTATTTCTCCACCGTGACGTGTGACGATTTTTTGTGTTAATGCTAGCCCAAGCCCTGAACCGCGAAAGGCATCTGTAGAGTGAAGGCGGACAAAAGGTTTGAAGATTTCCTTTGCGAACTCATTGGAAAACCCAATGCCATTATCAGTAACGGAAAACTCCCAAATACTGCCCCGATCGAGAGCGGATACAACTATTTTTGGAGCGATGCCCTCCCGTGTGTACTTTAAAGCATTGCCTATTAAGTTGTGAAACACAATCTGAAGACCTAAACGGTGTGCCTTAACTATGGGCAAAGCAACTGCGTTTAACGTTACTTTTTTGTTTTTTATAGTAATGGCGTAAGCAGTTTTTACGTTGTCAATTATCTGATTGACATCGACGATTTCAAAGTCATCAGGGGAAAAGGCGTGTTGCTTTGAAAAAGTGAGTAAGTCTTCTACAAGATCATTCAGTTTTTCCGCACTACCTACAGATAATTCTAGTAGCTCCCTTTCGTCTGTTGAAAATTCTTTTTCGCTGTGATTCATTAAATACCGCATGGAGCCTTCTATAGATTTTATAGGCTCTCTTAGGTCGTGTGCTGCTGAATAGCTAAAAGACTCTAAGCTTTTATAGGCCTCCTCGAGTTGTTCGTTTAAGCGATTGAGTTTGGTGTTTTTTTCCTGTAATTCAATGATGTGGTTGACGTGAAGCGCTAGGGTTTGTAATGCTGTGCTTTGATCTTCGTTTAATGCGCTTGGTTTGTTGTCAATGACACACAAGCTACCCAACGGATACCCATCTACGGTTTTGATGGGGACACCTGCGTAAAAGCGAATGTTGGGTTCCTTTGTAACTAGAGGATTGTCTGAAAACCGAGGGTCTTCCAACGCATCAGGCACAACCATAATGTTTTTGTCGTGCATAATAGTATGGCTGCAAAAAGCAACATCCCGTGTGGTTTTATGAGCTGCAATGCCTTTTTTTGACAAAAACAGTTGCTCGTTTTCTGTGAGTAAGGTAACCAAGGCTATTGGTGTGTTGCATATCACACTGGCCAAATGCGTTATGCGATCTAGAGCCTCCTGGTTGTATTCGTTGGGTAAATTCAACGACTTAATGGCAGCAAGGCGTTGTGTCTCATTCGTTGGTTTTTGAGCAATTTCCATGAGGTAAAAATTTGTTACAAAAATAAACAACCGATTAAAATTTTCAGCAACCTCTAATGCATTACTGGGAAAGGGATTGAATGAAGCTTCTTTTGCATAAAAGTTAAAACGTTGACTACTGAATCAAAAATTAATACCACTTCCCCTTTTCCGCAACAAAGGTAAACAAATTGTTTCTGCTAGAAAGTATTTGATTTTCACAATGTGAGTTCTTTCTTGCGAGTCAAATATTTCTGTTTGCAAACCAAACCTTAACACGTTTTTTTTCGTATAGATAATGGAAAACAAAAACTGAATATTATGCGTAAAAGATTTTACCAAGCACTTCGACGAGGAGCATGGGCATTAGTAGGTGGCGTAACGCTACTTGGAAGCAGTTGGGCATCAGCTCAATCCCTTCCTGAGCTCATGTACTTTAAATTTGACGGAACGGGTAATTCCGTCCTTAATGAAGCGGCAAACCCCGTAGCCCCCTCTGGAACACTTTCAGGGACTATGACCCAAGGGGGTACAGCCCAGTTTAACGGTGGATTGGTTGGAGATGGACAACTCTCGAATTCTGGAAATTTCAATACCGGTTGGACCACTAGCTTATCAGGGTCTTGGACGGTGTCCGTGTACATTCAAAACATTATGAATGTTAATACCAACACATCTGTAAATATTTTCGGTTCAACTTCACATACGGGCCAGAGTATTCGCATGTACACCAATGGTTTTGGATTAAACACCCTTTCTTTTGCTATGCCCAATAATCAGGGCTTTAGTCCAGTCGGAATTCCTGTATCCATTGGGGCTACGCTAACCGTTCATGTGGTGCACGATGCCACAGCACAAACCATTACTATTTACAGAAATGGTGTGTTCGAAACATCTGTGCCCGCTCCTAGCAACCTTACCGTAAATGCACCTGCGGGTTCACAACTGCTTGTTGGTGGCCACATTCAAAGCGCCACAGTAGGTAGAAATATCAATACGGGCACACTCATCGATGAGTTCCGATTGTACGACCGGGCACTCTCTGCTTCAGAAATTGCACTTACTTGGAATCGCGAATTGCCTGTGTTGTCTGACTGTGACATTCCTGACAACCTCCAAGTAACCGCAGCTGGTGTTGAAGCTGTTTTTGATTGGGTGCCTGGCACCACCAATTCTGGCTATGTATTAGAGTATGGCCCCGCCAACTTTACCCCTGGCAACGGTACCGTTGTGACAGGCACACTGCCCGCCAACGCACCTCCTGTGACGATTACAGGACTTTCCCCTCTCACAGCATACGATTACTATTTGGCAGAGATTTGCAATAGTAATTCAGACACCAGTATTGTTTTATCAGGAAGCTTCACTACCTTGGTAGCCTGCCCTGTACCAACGCAGTTTGCCTTTAATCCGCCCAGTGGTTCTGAAATTTCCTTTTCTTGGAATTCTTTGGGTTCCAGTTTTGAAATAGAGTATGGAATAGGTGGTTTTGCCCAAGGAACAGGTACCATTCAAGCGGCTACCGGTTTGGCAGATACCATTTCAG
>JAIULY010000015.1 GCA_022565875.1 Schleiferiaceae bacterium
AGTAGAGATGCGCCTCTATTCTTTCATCTTTTTGGTGATGCACAGGTCTGATTTGAAGATCTGACTTCAAACAGCGGAACGTTGACTCCACCTCCCTTATGGTGTTGTATATCTGCCAAAGTTCCTTCTCAGAAGTGTCTTTATAGGAGGTTCGGATAAAGTATACGCCGTTTTCTTTGTGTTCTTTTGCTGGACTTTTTTCGTTGAATAAAATATTGTTTTAGGATACAACTTTACATTATCTTGCGCACGCATTACCCTAGGCCTCTGTATTCAAAGGGCTAGCAAAGGCAATGTTGTTCCACCTTTCCAAACGAATTATTTTTTTTCTATGTCAAATCGCCTTTCGCCCAATTTCCTTGATTATTACAACACCATACAATTATGGGATTTACAGAACGAAATAGCCAGTCAAACAGGGTTATTGGAGGCAATAGAGGAGCGGCTGTATGCGGCTGAATCCCAACAGGCGAAGGAGCGCTTTGTGGCAAATCTGTTTTTTGCCTCTGAAAAAATCTTCAATGATTTGAAGTTGCAGCCAGAATCAAATGAAACAGCAGCTTTGTGTTTAGAGTTTGATCATTTGTTCATTGTTGAGTTGCCGATGGCGCTTTCCAATACCTCCAGTGTACCTTTGAAACGGGATATTGATCAACTGGAAAAAGCGTTCAAGTCGTTTTCGGCGTTTGCAAAGACAGCAAAATATAGAAATGTGCACGATGCCATTCAGAAAATCAAACGCATACGATCTAAAACAAAGAATTTGTATAGCGATATTGAAAGCATTAAGAGACAGCAGTATTACCGGCCATTGTCTATTGTCATTTTAAATTTTGCCATTTGGCCTATAGGTTATTTTGTGGGTAGTTTTCAACTGATTGTTTATTATTACATCGTTGCCATCGGTATACGTTTGTTTGGCCCGTCTTGGGTTCGTAGCAAGAACAACAAAAAGATTTTGCCATTACTAGACCAAATAGAAAAAAACAGCTTACAGGTCCAAAGAACACAAAGAGCTCTTAAACTGGAGCGTAGCTTCAAAAAAAAGCACGACCAGTATTCGATATGGCTTGATGAAACACTAGACGGATTTTAAACGTTTCTTTGAGTTGGTTACGAAAAGTTTCTTACGAGGAAACACTGCCTTAACGATAGATTTTCGATTTTTTGATACCAGTTCGTTAGTTTCAAGTTAAACATCATCTTCACTTCCAATGGTATTGGCCTCCTGTTGTTTTGAGCAGCCTTATGGAATATAATCCAGCGGACTATCAGGCCCTATGGGTAAACTGAAAGCCATCCAAACGCCCAAAACGAGCACCCAAATCAAGAAGAAAGCAACCGAATAAGGCAGCATGGTAGAGATAATGGTACCAATGCCAGCTTTTTTGTCGTAGCGTTGCATAAAAGCCACGATGAGAGCGAAGTACGACATCATGGGAGAAATGATGTTAGTAACAGAATCTCCAATTCTGTAAACGAGTTGGGTAAGTTCTGGGCTGTATCCCAATAGCATAAACATTGGAATAAACACAGGGGCCATGATGGTCCACTTGGCTGAAGCGCTACCCATAACCATATTAATGACAGCAGTGAGCAATACAAAACCAACCATCAAGACAATAGGGTGTAAGTTGACAGATCCTAGCACATTAGCTCCCTCTATGGCGAAAATAAGTCCCAAGTTCGTCCACTTAAAATAGGCTACAAATTGCGCAGCAAAAAACACTAAAACAATGTAAGTGCCCAGTGTTTCCATGCTTTTGGACATCCCTTTGATGACATCTTCGTCATTTTTAATGGTTTTAGCTCCAATACCGTATGCAATCCCCACAAAAGCCGCACTGATAAAAATCAACGAAACAATGCCACGCATAAAAGGCGATTTGAGCAAGTCGCCATTCTTTGGGTCGCGGAGAAATCCCGTTTCCGGAACAGTACCCCAAAGAAGGATGAGTGTAAACACAAGGAATGCCACTAAAGCGAACCACAGGCCGCGTTTTTCGCTATCCGTAAGCGCTGAGAGATTCTCTGGTTTGGCATCGCCCGTATATTCACCCAACCGTGGAACAACCACACGCTCAGTGATAATCGTTCCTGCAAGCGCGATAAAGAAGGTAGAGGCGAACATAAAATAAAAGTTGGCCGCGGGGTTAACCGTATAGCTTAGGTCTACAATTTGTGCCGCTTCCTGCGAGAGTCCCGATAGCAGCGGGTCGATGGTGCCGAGCAATAGATTTGCGCTGTAGCCACCCGAAACGCCAGCAAAGGCAGCCGCTAGTCCCGCCAAGGGATGACGGCCAACAGCGAGGAAGATGACCGCACTTAGCGGCACTAACACCACATAGCCCACTTCACTAGCTGTATTCGACACAATACCAGCAAAAACAATTACAAAAGTGAGAAGTTTTTTGGGTGCTGATAGAATGAGTAAGCGCAACGCCGCACTGATTAAACCGCTACCTTCCGCAATACCAATACCGAGCAAAGCCACAAGCACCACACCGAGCGGGGCAAAACCCGTAAAGTTGTTGACCATTTCCTCCAGAATCATATGAAGGCCTTCTACTGAAATTAAGTTGAAAGGTTCTACCACTTCCTTAGTGCCCGGATGAATAACAGAGATATCAAATTGTGCAGCAATCCAAGATATAACAATAACCAAAGCCGCAAAAGCTGCAAATAGAGTGGCGGGATGTGGCAGTGCATTGCCTATTTTTTCAACGTAGTACAAAAACCGGTTGACAAAGCCAGCGGGTTTGGTGGGTTGAGATTGCTCCATTGTTTTTTATTTTGTGGCTGCAAATCTAATAGAATGTATTCGTTTGCAAAAAAGAAAAACCAGAGCTGAAAAGCGTACTTCGCAATACTGTTTATTCTAGGTGGTATTTACACCACTCTAGTAGCCAAGACGCACTTCGAGAGTGGGGTTGAAGAACGGTGTCTTTAGGAGAGAACGGGCCAAAAAAACGAACAACACGGTGGTGTTCATTCAACAAAAAACTAACAGGAAAAGCCTCAATTTCAAGAGTTTTTATTAATTGATGGGCTTCCGAATGGTGTTCAAAGAGAAAGGAGTGTTGCAGAAGAAACCTGGCGATTCTTTCATTTGTTTCGAACGTAACTGCCAAAAACTTCACCCGTTCGTCGAAGTGTTGCTGCAGGTCATTCAGAAAAGGTATTTCTTCGATACAAGGTACACAAGCCGTGAACCAAAAATTCACCAAAGTAGCTTTGGGTGATTGCTTTTCCTTAGCTGTATCAACGGTATCACCTAGTAGGTTCTCGATGGGGAATCGTTGGCCGATGTATTTCAAGTAGGTAGCAGGAACGATTTTTTCGATAAACGTATCTTTAGCAGCAGTCTCCCAAATGATTTCGTGAACGGTACTATCGTTTCGTTTGTGCGTGTATTCTATAACAGCACGAAACGATTTGTTACTAGCCGCTTCAAAGTCATGAATGATTGCGAGAACACTATCTTCCATAACGTAGGAGTTTTTTATGAAGCTATAAAAAACACCCTGACCTGCAAGCCCTTTAGGCACCAAAGCAAGCCCGCATACTAGTAGGGGGAGTAGGAGGTTAATCAAGAAGGACTTTAGGTAAGTCATAGTAGCGGGTTTAAGGTGGGTAAAGATAGGGGGGGAACCTTTTTTATGAAAGTCGCTTAAAACATAATTTTCTGACCCTCACAGAAAAGTTCCTTTCTACCAAACGCTGACTTGTTGGGGGGGGGGACTTTCACTAACAATTAGTTAGCACCAGTATAAAAAACCTCCGCGTCAATTTTGATTGAAATCATTCTTTTCGGAGCAGATCTGGTTTTATGGGTTTTTATTTAATGGATGTGGTGTGGAATTTCTATTTTGTGAAAATTTTAAAAAATAATTTGTTTTATTGAACGATGTTCATTTATATTTGCAGCGTCAAAACAACACCATGGGAATTTCAGAGCGCAAAGCTAAAGAAAAGGAGGAACTCAAATCTTTGATCCTGCGAGCAGCTAAGAAGCTGTTTGTAGAAAAGGGCATTGAGCAAACCACCATTCGGAAAATAGCGAATGAAATAGAATACAGTGTAGGAACGGTTTACGTATATTATAAGGACAAAAACGATATACTTTACGATTTGCATACGCAAGGATTCAAACACTTGGGTGGAGAGATGAAAGTGCTTTTTAACGTTGCTGATCCTATGGAAAGACTTAAGGCATTAGGCAGAGTTTACCTTCAATTTGCAATGGAAAATCCTGATATGTATGACTTGATGTTCAGCATGAAAGCACCTATGGAGTTTTTAGATTCCGTACATAAAGAAGAATGGAATGAAGGAAAGTCAACTTTTGATGTATTGCGCGCCACTGTTCATCAATGCATGGAAAAAGGCCATTTCAACGGACATCAATTAGAGCCCCTTTCTTTTTGCATTTGGAGTATGGTACACGGAATGGCCTCTTTGCACATTAGCCACCGTATCAAAGGTGTCAACCTATCCGATCCAGAAACAATGTTAATGAAGGGATTTGATGAATTCGTTTTGATGTTAGATAAGCTATAAAAATTTTTACCCCTATCGTGAACAACGTTCAATTAAATAACAGTATTCAATGAATAAGAAAAAACAATTCATTTGGTTAAGTCTCATCCTAAGTAAGGTCTGCTTTAGCCAATCAATCCTTGAGCAATACATCCAAGAAGGCTATCAAAACAACCAAAGCATTCAGCAGCAAGAACTCACGCTCGAAAAAAGCGTGTATGCGCTCAAAGAAGCGAAATCACTATTCCTACCAAGCATAAGCTTTATGACAGACTACTTTTTGGCGGGAGGTGGTCGAACAGTGGATTTTCCTGCGGGTGATTTATTGAATCCCGTTTACAGCTCGCTGAATCAACTAACGAACAGTAACAACTTTCCACAGCTAGACAACCAACAGATTTTGCTAAATCCCGATAACTTTTATGATATTAAATTTCGGACAACCTTACCGCTGCTGAATTTGGAGATTGATTACAACAGAAGAATAAAGCGTGAGCAAGTTGAAATGCAAAAGCTGGAAATTGACTTATACAAACGCGAATTGGCAAAGGAAATTAAAATTGCTTATTTCCAGTATCTGCAATCCTTGGAGGCGATTAAAATTTATGAGAACGCATTGAAATTGGCGCGGGAAAGCAAGCGTATCAATGAATCGCTATTTGAAAATGATAAGGCTAACAGGACCACTCTTTTACGAGCAGAAAATGAAATCACTAGGTTTGAAGCCATTCGTGAAAACGCCATTCAAAGTTCTAATTCAGTAAAGGCTTATTTTAACTTTTTGATTAATAAGGATTTAAATGACCCTGTCCTTGTAGATTCCAGCTATCAAAGTGCCGCTATTTTTTTGGGAGACAGCACCTCGATTTCCGAACGGGAAGAACTGCTCAAACTCAAAATTGGCGGCAATATCACGCAACACCTAGAGAGACTATCAAAATCGTATATCGTTCCAAAACTCAATACTTTTCTCGACTTGGGCTCTCAGGGCTTTGATTGGCAGTACGATAACAATACACGCTATTATTTTTTTGGCGTATCGCTGCAATGGGATGTATTCGCTTCGGGGAGAAACCACTATAAAATCAAACAAGCGCAATTGGATAACAAAATTCTTCAAGCCCAAACAGATTATGTTTTTTCCCAATTGCAATTGCAGTTCAACACTTCGGTAAACAACTTCAATACTTCCGTTTTCAGCTACCAAGCCGCTATTTCCACTTTCAATTCTTCACAAAAGTTCTACGCGGACATTCTGCGACTTTATAAAGAAGGTCAAGCTTTATACATTGAGCTCCTCGATGCCCAAAATCAACTCATTCAATCTGAATTACAAGTGAATATCTCGTTGTACGACACCTACATCAAAGCGGCTGAGATAGAAAGAGCCAATGCATCCCTTAACGTTAATATCCATTCCGATGAAAAATAGAAACCGCTACTTATTAGCCTTAATTAGCTTTAGTTTACTGGCATGTAACCAAGGTCAAACTACCAAAAATGAGTTTCCAGTAACAGAAACTATTGCTGTGAAAACATATCAATTGCAATCTTCTGAAGGAACCCTTAGCATCAAAAGCTCAGGCGTCCTTACCACAGAAAATGAAGCGAAGTACGCATTTAAAATTGGTGGGGTGATAGACCACATTTATGTTTCCGAAGGTGAATCCTTTAAAATGGGTAAACTTTTAGCTTCATTAAAAACTACCGAAATAGATGCTGGGGTGGTTCAAGCCAAATTGGGACTAGAAAAAGCCGAGCGCGACCTGAAAAGATTAACGAACCTTTACCGAGATAGCGTTGCAACATTAGAGCAATTGCAAAATACTGAAACAGCTTATGAGATTGCTAAAAAACAGGTGGAGTCTGTATCCTTCAACAGAACATACGCCTACATCTATGCGGGTAATGATGGATTTGTTACAAAAAAAATAGCCAACGAAGGAGAAATCATCTCCGGTGGGATGCCCGTTTTGGCCATAAACGAAAACACCAATGGTGCCTGGATCCTAAAAGTTGGGCTGTCTGATCGAGATTGGGCCATCGTTGGAATTGGCAATAGTGCTCAAGTTGCATTTGATGCTTTTCCCGAAAAATTGTTCAGCGGAATTGTGCTCAGAAAATCATTGGCCGCGGATATGGGCAGTGGTTCGTTTCAAGTGGAGATAAAAGTGAATTGCGATACGCTAAATCCTGCCATCGGGATGTTTGGCAAGGCCAGCATTCTCACTGATGCCACCCAAAAATATCAATCAATTCCGTATGACGCATTGATTGAAGCCGATGGCAAAAATGCATTTGTATTTCTTCCATTGCCCAACGGTAAAGTAAAACGCCAAGCGATAACCATTTCATTCTTCGACGACACACACGTGCATGTGAAGTCTGGTTTAGAAAACGTGAAAGAAGTTATACGCACCAACTCGGCTTTTCTAAATGAGAATTCAATTATTACCATCATTCCATAACCATCGCCATGAATTTGACAAATTTTTCAGTAAAAAACTATCAATTTACTTTGGTCGTATTTGTGATGGTGGCGGTGGTTGGTTTGGTAACAATGCTCACCATGCCCCGTGCCGAAGATCCCCAAATCAATCCTCCTACCTATCCGATTGTGGTGGTGTACCCCGGAACGAGTCCGCAGGATATGGAAGAGCTCGTTGTAAAACCTATTGAAAACAAGCTCTATGAACTTGAAAACATCGACAAAATAATTACCTCTATTGAAGATGGACTCGCTGTGATTCGTGTGGAATTTAAGTATGGTGTAAACATCGACAACAAATATCAAGAGGTGGTGCGCGAGGTGAATGCACTTCGAACAGAATTGCCTGAAGACATTTTGAGCGTCGACATTCGAAAAGTAGATCCAAGTGATGTAAATATTTTGCAGGTGGCTTTGGTTAGCGAAAATGCATCCTATTCAGATTTAAAAAAACAAGCAGATGCCTTAAAAGATCAACTTGAAAAAGTAGTTGACTTGAAAAAAGTTAAAGTAACCGGTGCACCTGATGAAGAAGTGCGGATAGAATTGCAATTGGATAAACTGGCAGAATTGCAAATTCCTCTAAATGTTGTTTTGGGAAGCATTCAAAGCGAGGCTGTCAATATCCCCGGGGGCAGTATTACAGCTGGAAATAAAACCTTTAATGTGAAGACCAGTGGCAAGTTTATCGATTTGGATGACATTGCCGGAACAGTGGTTTACAATGCGAACGGCAAAATCATCTACTTAAAAGATGTTGCCGAGATCGGATTTAGAAACGAATCCGAAAAGCACATTACGCGCCTAAATGGCTATCGCTGTGTTTTGGTGAATGCAGCACAAAAGGTCGGCGGAAATATCAGCAGCACTCAAGATGCTTATTTACCTGTTTTAGATGCTTTTGAGCAATCGCTTCCAGCCAATATCAAACTCATTAAGCATTTTGATCAAGCGGAAAATGTAAGCTTGCGCTTGAAGGGTTTAGGCATTGACTTTTTAATCGCCATCGTTTTGGTGTTGTTCACTTTAGCGCCTTTGGGTGCGCGAGCCTCTTTGGTAGTGATGATTGCCATACCGCTTTCCTTGGCTTTGGGTTTGGTAGGGCTGAATGCTTTTGGAATTTCACTCAACCAATTGAGTATTGTGGGATTGGTGGTTTCCCTTGGTTTGTTGGTGGATGACAGTATTGTGGTGGTTGAAAATATTGAGCGTTGGCTTCGCGACGGGGTTTCCAAAAGAGAAGCTGCTATTAAAGCCACAAAGCAAATAACACTAGCCGTAATTGGTTGTACAGCAACTTTAGTGATTGCATTTTTACCCTTAGTGTTTTTACCGGCCGGACCGGGTGAGTTTGTAAGGGGGCTTCCACTTGCCGTAATCACCAGCGTTGTAGCCTCCATGATTGTTTCCCTGACGGTGGTGCCATTTTTGGCCAGCAGGGTATTAAAGGAGCATCACAATCCGGAAGGGAACATCTTTCTTCGCTTGTTAAAACGCGCCATTGCTGCGACCTACGCCAAAGTGATGAAGCGTGCATTAAAACGACCTGGCCTTACGCTGCTTATCTCTTTTGTGCTTTTTGCTGGTTCTTTGGCCTTGTTTCCAGTGATTGGATTCAAACTCTTCCCAACCTCTGAAAAGCCCATCTTTTTAGTAAACATCAAAATGCCCTTGCAAACCAGTTTGCAGGAAGGTGATCGCATTGCAAAAATGGTGGAGGACAGTCTTCGACAAAACAAAGTAATTCAATATTTCACCACAAACGTCGGTAAAGGCAATCCACAGATTTACTACAATGTTCCTCAACAAGAGGAGAGGTTTGACTTTGCTCAACTATTTATTCAACTAGATCAAAATGAAAAGCCAAAGGTTAAAGCCCAACTTATCAGTGATTTGCGGAAGCAATTTGCTAATTTCCCCTATGCTAAAATTGAAGTCAGTGATTTTGAGCAAGGTCCGCCCATCGAAGCGCCGATTTCCATTAGGGTGTTTGGCGACAACCTAGATACTCTTCGAAAAATATCCTTTGTGGTAGAAAAACTATTGCGCGACAACGAAGGCGCCATCTACGTAAACAATGAGTTAAACACTCTTAAAACCGACATCAAAATCAACATTAACCGAGAGAAGGCGCGAACACTTGGCATCTTTACCGCAGACATTGACAAAACCATTCGCCTGGCGGTTGCCGGGTTAAACATGGGTACCTATACCAATGACGAAGGCGATGATTACAACATTCTTGTGACTTCTCCAAAAAACAAGTTTACAACGCTAAGCGCATTAGAAAACCTGTTTATAAATAACGCTGTAGGGACGGCAATTCCACTTAGTCAAATTGCTACTGTTGAATTTGAAACATCGCCCACAAGCATAAATCATTTTAACAAAAGTAGGTTTGTAAAAATCACCGCATCTACCCAAAAAGGAGTTTTGGCAAATGATGTATTGAAAGATGTCGTTCCGCAGTTAGACCAATTACAATTACCTACCGGATATTATTACAAACTATCGGGCGAAGCCGAAAGTGAGGACGACGCGTTTGGTGGTGGGTTTATCACTGTAATAATCCTCACGGTTTTTCTATTCATCGCTGTACTTATTTTGCAATTCAAGACTTTCAAAGGTATTTTGATTGTGTTGTCAGTCATACCTTTAGGCGTAATTGGCGGTGTAACCATGCTTTGGTTGTCGGGCAATCCCATGTCCTTTATTGCCATTATTGGCTTCATTGGACTAGCGGGCATTGAAGTGAAAAACTCGATTTTACTGGTCGATTTCACCAATCAGCTGCGGCAAGAAGGCGTGTCTTTACTTGAAGCCATTGAAAAAGCTGCGGATTTAAGATTTCTACCGGTGGTGCTTACCTCACTTACGGCTATTGGTGGTTTAACCCCACTTGCCATCAGCACCAATCCGCTGATTTCACCTTTAGCATTAGTGCTTATCGGCGGTCTTATTACCTCCACTTTGCTTTCAAGAATTGTAACACCGGTCATGTACAAACTCATGCCGCCTGCAATAGAGGCCTTAGAGAAGCCTACAAACCCAAATTTTTAAAATCATGACAAAATCAACTATTGCCATCACCTTTTCAATTGCTGCGATATTAGGAGCATTAACAATCTTCGGCCAATCAAGAAACGCACAAAATGCCATTGCCATACTTGGCGTTTGGACAAATCCGCAAAAAGATGCCAAGTTTGAGATTTACGAGAAGGACAATAAATATTTCGGAAAAATCATCTGGGGAACCGGCAGAGATACCAAAGATTCGAAAAATCCCGACCCCAAGCTTAGAGGTAGGGATTTAGTTGGCCTAATCATTTTAAACAACTTTGTATACGATGGAAAAAACACTTGGGTTGACGGCACCATCTACGACCCCCAAGATGGCAAGACCTATTCGTGTAAACTCACCCTTACTTCACCTAATAAGCTAGATGTGAGGGGATATCTTGGGATTTCGTTATTTGGAAGAACAGAAACTTGGACAAAAATTAATTAACCATAACAATAAGAACAATGAAAAATCACATTTTGATTACAGGCGCATCTTCAGGCATTGGCTATGAAATGGCGCAACAATTGGCTGCTAAAAAATTCAATTTGATTTTGGTAGCGCGAAGTATTCACAAACTTGAAGTCATGAAAAATGAGTTCATTTCCAACTTTGGAATTGATGTGCAATGCTTTCAAATAGATTTATCAAAACCTGAAATGGCAATTGAGCTATTCAACGCTGTAAAGGCAAATAAACTTGTGGTATCGCATGTAGTGAATAATGCTGGTTTTGGTGGCTATGGCAATTTCTTGGAAACTTCACTAGAAAACGAATTGGATATGATCAATCTGAATGTAAGCAGCTTGGTAGTTTTGACTAAGCTATTTGCCCAAGATATGGCTTTGAGAAAATCGGGTAGAATTATGAATGTGGCTTCCATTTTATCATTTCTTCCTTTTCCTTATTATTCTGTCTATTCAGCTACTAAAACTTTCGTTTTGGCATTTTCTGAGACTATTGCTGCTGAATTAGAAGGAAGTGGCGTTTTTGTAACAGCACTGTGCCCAGGAACTGTTGAAACTGCTTTTCACACCCCAGAAATGCGTAAAACGAATGCAATGAATACAAATAAACCCATGCCTGCTAAGGATGTGGCAACAGCGGGTGTGCATTTACTATTAAATGGCAAGGGTAAAAAAATAGTAGGCTTCAACAATTGGTTTATTTCAAATCTACCGAGAGTTACCCCTGATTTTATTATGATGAAAATCAAAAAGAATTTGGCAAGTATTAAATCAAAATAACAATGTTCGATTTCATCCTTCAATTAAAAGCACGCAATGAAACCTTGTTTTACTATGGCTTGCTATGTTTAATGGCTGCCATAGTTTTTTTGGTTTTGGTTCGCACTACCAACACACAAGTTTACCATGTAAATGCTTGGTATAAACCCTTCAAATTTGCGTTTTCAACTTTTACGCTAGTTTGGGCAATGGCTTGGTATTGTCATTATTTACCATCTTTTAATGTCAATATCTTCAATTGGACGGTGATTATTTTGTTGGGGTTTGAAATTGTTTATATTTCAATAATGGCTAGTCAGGGCAAAACGTCACATTACAATGTAAGTAGTCCATTTTATTCCGCCATGTTTTCGATGATGGCTTTAGCAGCCACTTTGGTTACCTTGTATATTGGTTACATTGGTCTGTTATTTTTTACAAATTCATTCCCTGAGTTACCCAATTATTATGTTTGGGCGATTCGTTTAGGTATTTTGATTTTCGTGATTTTCTCCTTTGAAGGTGCTCTCATGGGTGGCAGAATGAGTCATAGCGTTGGGTTAGTAAACGATAACTCCAATCTTTTCATTCTTGGTTGGAGTAAATTGGTAGGTGATTTACGGGTGTCGCATTTTATCGGAATGCACGCTTTGCAAGTTTTGCCCATTTTGTCTTTCTATCTTCTAAAAAACACCAAACTCACAATTGTAGTCGGTATTGTATATGGCCTAATCGCCTTATTCACCCTTATGCAGGCTTTGAACGGAAAGCCGTTTATTAAATCTCAAAATAACAATTTAACAATCCATCAACAATAATGAAAACGACAATAATCGCAATCTTAATGATACTTTCCGTATTTCAAACTCAAGCTCAAACGTATTCGAGAAAATACAATGAAGCCGAAAACAAAATTCAATGGCCGGAAAAATTTAATCCAAAGACAAGTGATTTTTATGTTCACAATGAAATTGAAATCAATGCAACACCCCAACAAGTTTGGCAATTGTTGATTCAAGCAAAAGATTGGATTCACTGGTATGACGGCATACAAAACATCAACTTTGAAGATTCAACGCAGCAAATTTTAGCTCCAGGAATTAAAGTGTTTTGGAATTCAATGGGGCAAAGTTTGAACAATACCGTAACAGAGTTTGTCCCGAACGAAAGGTTGGCCTGGACTTTTGAAGAGGCTAAAATTCAGGGGCACCATGCGTGGCTTATTTTGACTACTGAAACGGGTTGTAAGGTAATCACTGATGAGTCACAAACCGGGAGATTAGCCAAACTGCAAAAGATTTTTATACCTCGAAAACTGATGAAGCAACATGACCAATGGTTGCGTATGCTCAAAATAGAAGCAGAGAAAAACAATCAGACCCTGAAGCTTACGTTAACCATAACCGAACGAGAGCACATGGTGGAAGTGTTGCGGCAATCTCACGAAAAATTTTTGGCCTCCATCAGCGGATTAACGGAAGATCAATTGCATTATAAACCATCATCACGCAAGTGGTCGATAGCAGAAATCATCGAACACATTGCCCTTGCCGAAATTCGCTTTCCTGTACTTGTAAAAGAGGAACTGTTAAAACCTTCAGAACCTGAAAAGCGAAAAAAAATCAAAATTAAAGATGAGGAAATTCAACCAAAAATGACGAGCAGAAAATGGAAAGCTAGATCACCTGAGGTATTCAAACCATCCAATAAATTCGTATCGGTTCAGGACGCGATTAATACATATACTAACCAACGATTAGCTACTATTGAGTATGTAAAAACAGCCCAAGATGATTTAAGAAATCATTTTTGGAAACATCCTTTAACCGGAACTATCGACTTATATCAAACGCTATTATTAATGTCGGCTCATTTAGAAAGGCATACGGAGCAGATTGAGCGACTGAATAAGTTGTTTATTGTCAATTTAAAAGGCTTGAAATAAATTGTGTGGTTAGTTTATTCAATTGATTTTTTCAGATTATTTAGGAAAAGGATAGATAGAAGCTAGTTTTTTTAGCTGCTTCATTATGGTTATAAGATGCAGTTGAAAGTTCATTAGCTTTTGATAGAAATCTGACTTTTTCCACTGAATTTACTGGGGTTTTAGAGTCAAATTTCCCCATAAAATTCCCAAAGCAGAAAGCAGTCCTTTAGAGGTTTGCACAATCAAACTTAAATTATCCGGATGTCTTCAAAAATGTAAGACATCTGGGAATAAGCCTATACAAATTTCTATTATCAGGATATCTCCAAGAATGTAAGATGCTATCTTTCTTTTAAGCTCAAAGTCAGTAGATTAAATTACACGGATATTTCCAAAATGTAAGGCATTTGGAGATGAGCGTATAAAAATCTCAAGTTATCGCGATATCTCCAAAAATGTACGATGCTTTGTTTCTTTTGAGTTTAAAATCAGTCGATTAAATTATATGGATGTTTCCAAAATGTAGGATATTTGGCGGTAAGCTGATAATAGTAGTTGTTACATCGATGTTTTTAAAAATGTAAGAATTTTGGAGATAAGCTGATAATAGCAGTTGTTATACTGATGTTTCCAAAAATGTAAGAGATCTGGAGATAAACGTAAACAAGTTTCCATTATCCGGATGCCTTCAAAAATGTAAGACATCTGGGAATAAGCCGATACAAATTTCTATTATCAGGATATCTCCAAGAATGTAAGATGCTATGTTTCTTTTAAGTTCAAAGTCAGTAGATTAAATTACACGGATATTTCCAAAATGTAAGGCATTTGGAGATGAGCGTATAAAAATCTCAAGTTATCCCGATATCTCCAAAAATGTACGATGCTTTGTTTCTTTTGAGTTTAAAATCAGTCGATTAAATTACACGGATATTTCCAAAATGTAAGGCATTTGGAGATATGCGTATAAGAATCTCAAGTTATCCCGATATCTCCAAAAATGTACGATGCTTTGTTTATTTTGATTTTAAAATCAATCTATTAAGTTATTTGGGTTTCTCCAAAATGTAGGATACTTGGCGATAAGCCTATGAAAATTTCAATTTCACGGATGTGTCCAAAAATGTAAGGTATTTAGAGATAAGCATACAATACAACCTATTAACAGTCACCCCAATCAACATCAGCAAATTTTTCAATCTGTTTGCTCCTCCCATAGATGCATAATACGCTCGAATACCCTTTAGTAACCACTTTAAGTTTGATAGCCACTTCTTATTTCTAATAATGCAAACCAATACCCTTGCCCGCTACCAATCTAACCCCCAAAATTGTTTCAATATCAACAATACACCAAAGGCCATTAATACCAAACCAACCAATCGCTCTAAATATACCATCCGCCTGGGGGTCATGAAGCGTCTTAGCTTTGCGGCGAATATAATTTTGAAAATGTCGGTTATGAAGTAACTGCCTAGGGAGGTTACAAAAAATATAACCACTGCTGGCTGATAGTGATCTAAACTTTCACTAATGACAACCGACATTGTGAGCCAGTAGGCCATTACGCCCACGTTTAAGAAATTTAGCAAAAAGCCTTTGACTAAAAGCTTATGGGGTGGGAGGGTGCTCTTAATTGGTGTTGTAGGTATCGCTAAAGCACTTGCTTTGAATAACCGGGCTTTGGAAAAACTGTACACCCCAAATCCCGCTATGGCAATGCCGCCTATGCGGTAAACCCAAGGATTGTCAACTAATTCTTGTAGCTTTTGTGTGCCAAAAAATGCTGCTGTAATTAGCAAAGCATCAGCTATTATAACACCGGCATCAAATGTAATTGCTGCTTTAATCCCATTGCGAATGCTCGTTTCTAATAAAACCAAAAAAACGGGCCCAATCATGAAACTCAGGGTTACTCCAAGTAACGTTCCATATAAAAATGCATCCCAAAAAAGCGCCATTAGATTCCTTTAATTATAGCGACAAATGTACTTTACACCTTGCTAACATTGGGGTAACAGTGTACTTTATTTGAAAGAATTTCTAAACTAATGGCGCACCCTTTATTGCCAAAACCTGAAAGCGAACAAATAGCTCTTCGCTATACCAATCATACTTCCGTGTATCTCGCACAGCTCCGCTATGCGCCGTGCGTTGGTAGGCAGCTTGGTTTAAGGCGGCTTCGTTTTCCCAAAGGCTCAAGGTGGCTTGCTCTACCAATGGCAATTCGCCAACTCCCTTTGCATACACTAATCCTTTTGATTGAGTCATTTGGCGAGCTACTTTGGGCACCCGTCGCCAAAATGAAACTAGCCGGCTAGGTCGTATGCGTGCGCGCGTGAGCACTAAAACTGGTGCTGATTTGTCAGTTGGAATATTGAGGGTTTCGGCAAATGGATTTACTCCATGCCAGCTGCCATGCGATTGGATTGGCGAAACTTCAATTTCTGTAAACCCGGAGCAGCAACTTTTATAAAACAAAAAGGCATTACTTTGGTGATAGAGGGATTTCTCAGCTTCTGTGGCCCAACTGACGATGAGCATGTAAGTGCTAAAATCTGGCCAACTGCTGAACCCCGAACCATTCCCGGTACCCAAGAGTTTGGCGAATAAGGCACCGTCGGTTTGGGTAGGTAGCCAAGACGCTGCACGGCCCATCTCCCGAAAGGCAAACCATTTTTTGCCACTTGGAAACGTGAACCGATAAATGGATGTTGTGCTGCTACCTGAGTCTTGTGTGTTCATGATGCAAGTATCAACAGCTAGAGCGAAAAATGGTTTCCCCGTATTTAGAGATGCTTCGATTGGCTGTCGGTCTACATCTGTAAAGATGTGACTGCTCTGAAAAGTCTCTTTCTTAAGTGCCCCGACTAGTGGATGGATTTTTGAATCGTTACTAACAATTAGTTAGCTCCGGTTCAAAAATTCCTTCCGCGTCTATTTTGATTGAAGTCATCCTTTCCGGAGGAGTCTCAAAGTTAGTTTGTAAATAACCGTCCTGCTGCCCAATCTACTTTGGCGGCTGATTTTTGTACACGCGCTTGCGCACGCAACCAAGCATTTTCTGCATCTATTGCGGTAACTTCTCTTGCGTTGATTAAAAACAACGAACTTTCACCTACTTGAAATTTTCGCGTTTCAAATTCGAATAAACTGCGTGTGTTATTCTTGATTTCTTTTTGCAAAATGGCCTGTTTGGTCGCTGTTTCAAAACCGCGTAACTCTTGTTTGACTTGGTTTTCTAAATCGAATCGCATAAAATCTATTTCCCACAAATTTGACCGTAGCTGTGCATTTACAATCTGCAGATTACCACGTTCTTTTCTTAGAAATAAGGGTACGCTTGCTTTAATCCCAAAAGTGTAATTCTGCGGGTTTAACGAGTTGTTAAGCTCCCATTCGGGCAGTGGTTGTTGTGTGGAAAGGAAACGATACTTTAACGATAGCTCTGGAAGCATGTCGTTAGTAGCTTTTATGCGTTTTACATCCAGTACATTGCGAAACTCTTTTACGGCCATAAGCTGCGGGTGCACATCTACAACTGCAACAAGTTGTGTTTCATCAAAGGTGTAGGTATAGTCCTCTACATTGATTGTGGACCCTGGTAATACATTTTCATTGATTTGTAAGGGGATGCCATTTTCTGCCCATAGGTAGGTGTTGAGCTCCAGGGTAGCCTGCTGCAAAAATAGTTCGGCGTCATTTAGGCTCAGTTGTCTATTTTGTACTTGGATAAATGCTTCTAGTGTGTCGATGGCTGGTAATTGTCCTACCTGAAAACTCCTTTTGATGGCCTGAAAACGAATTTCTGCGGCTTCTACAGCAAGTTGAAATACGTTGCGCTGTTCGTATAGCAAAACCCAATCCCAATACGTCTCTATCGCTTTAAGCAATAAATCGTTGACTTTGTCAATGCGTTCAAATTCTGTGAGATTTTCATACGCTGCGGCCTCTTTTACTGCCGCACGTCTGCGGTCCATTACCAATCCTCGTAGTAAAGGAATGGAAACGCCTAAAGAAATAAGGCCATCTTGCGGGGCATTCAGCTGTGGATTTAAAAATTCCCCTGAAGATAAAAAGTAGTTCGCTTCCACATCTACACCGGCCCAAACGGGAATGAGTACTCCAGCTTCAGTATAGTTATAGTATTGTTTGTCATCAAAGTCTTTCCGCGACTGGTCGAAATACAATTTTGGGTCAAACCCTCCTCTTGCGGCACGCGCTGCTCCTGCCGCTTCTTCCACCTTCAATGCGGCTTGCAATGCCATTGGATGAAAGTTGGCTACTTGTCGATAATAGTCCTCATAGGTGAGGGCCATTGGTGTTTGCGCGCGCAAAACAATACCACTTGCCAGTGCTAAAAAAACACAAAGGGTTGAATATTTCATGCCTGTTGTATTATTTTTTGCCGTTATCCATTCCTCCGCGTTTCCCTGTGTAATACTCAGGAGGGAAGCCGTTAATTTGTCGCCACAGTTCGTACCAAACGGGTACATCGTTGAGCAACAGAATGCCATTGACCCCTGACCCAAACCGCAGTTGTTCAGGCCACAACCTCTCCTCATCATCGTAGGGAACCACCAATATGCGATAGCCATTCCCTTCGGCTACATTGTCTACAGCAACAACCTTTGCCGGAAACGTACCAAAGGAGGTGTTGGGCCATCCACTAAAGACTATAGCGGGCCACCCATCAAACTCAAGCTGAGCCCGTTGGCCGATTTTTATTAAGGGCAAATCTACCGGACGAACATAAATTTCTGCTGCCATCTGGTAATCGAGTGGCATGAGTTGAGCCAGCGCTTGCCCCTCTTTTATGTTTTCTCCGATACCAGAGACGTAAGTTCTTGTTATCATTCCGCGCTGTGGTGCGGTGAGAAAATAAAAGCCTTGGCGCACTTCAATACCCGCTAAACGCGTCCGCAGTTGTGCGGCTTTTTGTTGTGACTCCAAACGTTGGGTTTGCACCGTAAATTGATCTGACCGAAGTTTGGACTCTTTTTCATTGAAATCCGCAATCACTGCCTGGTAATCGGTTATCGAATTGTCATAGCGGGTTTTAGCCGCTTGATATCTTGCATTGGCCTCCTGCATGGCTTGATTGCGCTGTTCAAAGTCAAATTGTGAATTGATACCTTCTTCCAAGAGTGTTTTGGCGCGATCTAATTGGAGTTTTGCTTGTGCTTGACGTACAATGTTGTTCTCAACTTCCACACTGTCGGCCTCAATACGCAGTTTGGTTTGGAGGAGTTTGATATCTCGATTTTGAACCATTGCTCTCAAAATATCATCCATCGCAGCAAGCTTTTGACCGTAGGCCACAATTTGCTCTTCCAGCGCGGCCAGCTGTTCTTTGGTGCGCATCACAATTTCTGGATCGAAAAACTCATTGTTGAGTTCCGATATAAAAACAATGGTATCGCCAGCGCTCACAGTATCCCCCTCGCGAACAAACCACTGCTGTATCCTTCCCGGTATTGGACTTTGTAAGGTTTGTGGTCGTTGACTCGGTAGAAATGTGGTCACCTCTCCCATTCCTCGCACGTTTTGCGTCCAAGGCAAAAACATTACAATTAAAATAAGTGCAAAAATGACAAAGAATATGCGATTGAATTTTTTTGTAGCACCGAAACCCTGAATTTCCTGGTAGGCTTTCAGTTCTTTTTCGTTGACATTCTTTTTGATAGAGTTTTCTGTGATGTTTAACATGGTCAGTTGGGATTAAATCAATCGTTCGTGTTCTGGATGTACTTTGAACTCCTCGTAGGTGCCATTCCAAATAATCCGGCCACCTTCCATTAAAACAATTTGATCGGCTTCCTTCGCCAATATTTCATTGTGCGATAAGGCTACCATGGTCACGTCTTTCTTTACTTTTAAAAGGTAGTTAAGATAACGCGATTGGGTTACTTTATCCACTCCGTTGAAAATATCCTCGGCTAAAAATAATTTTGGTGATGTAGCTAGTGACCTAGCCAATAAAATTTTCTTTCGAGCATGGGCCGGTAGGGTAGAACCTTCGGGGTTTAATACCGTCTCATATCCTTTTGAAAGTTGATTGATATAATTGTCCATTCCGAGTGCCTCGGCAATTTCCATTAGCTTTTCTTGCGATACTTTATGTCCAAGTGTAATGTTCTCCCGAACCGTCCCCCAAAAAATATTACTCTCGTTAAAGTAAACCCCGATATGTGCCCGCAAACTGTCTTTGCACCAGTTTTTTACCGGCCAACCACCAATCATGAAATTGCCCGTGTAATCTGAATATTGACTCGCCATTAGGTGTAACAAGTTCGATTTCCCTGAACCGCTGCGACCAACAATCACCACCAATTGACCGGGTAATATGTTTAAGTTGATGTCTACCAAGGGTAGGTGAGGGGTGTCTTGTTTGAATTCAAAGTTAACCTTTCTCAATTCTACATGAAATGGCCCCTCGTTTACCAAGTCTTTTTTGTCCTCGTCGGTTTTTGCTTCTAAAGGAATGTCCATAACATGACCGAGTTTCTCCATTCCCGTGAGAAGGTCAAAAATGGTTTCCACAGTAAAGAGTAGTTTTTCAGCACTATTGATAATGAGCACGATGATAATTTCACTCGCTACAAACTGCCCTATGCTGATTTGATTGTCGATTACCAAAAAACCACCTACTAAAAGTAATACGCCAGTAATGAGTGCTTTAAATCCAATGAGATTGATGAACTGGATGACTAAAATTCTAAAGTGTGCCTTCCTCGCTTTGACATAGCCGGTAGCGAATTCGTCTGTCCTGTCGCTGAGTATTGGAGCATTTCCAGCTAACTTAAAAGTGCTTAATACACGGGCAATCTCTTCTAACCAATAGGCCATCCGGTATTTTTGAGCCGATTCTTCTAGGCTTGTAGCCAATCCTTTGGGAAAAGTGAAGTAAAACACGGTTGCTAATCCAATCAATAATATGACACCGAACACCACAAAAAATGGGTGGTAAAAGGTGAGGAGAATCAATCCAAAGAAGATTTGTAATATGGCGGTTGGAGCATCAATCAGCACTTTTGCTAATGACTTTTGCACATTGATGGTATCAAAAAACCGGTTGATCAGTTCAGGGGCATAGTTGTTTTGAATGGTCTCCAATTTCAAACGAGGTATGCGATACGCAAACTCATTTGCAGAGCGGAAAAATATTTTCTGTTGAATGCGCTCCGTGAGGGTGAAGGAAAAAAGCGTTAACATCCCTGAAAGTATCACTCCGATGACCACCACAGCTACTAATAAAATCCAAGACTTGGAAACTTGCCCAGCCATGATGAAGTTAATAATGCTTTGTATTCCCAGTGGTAGTGTCAACGCAATCAAGCCACTAACCACTGCGTAGAGATAGATGCTGTTGATCTCCTGTTTGTCAAGAGCAAGCATCCGTGTGAGCCGCCAAAAAGGTCTTGGATTATCTGCCATTTTTGTTGTGTTTCGTTGGTTTTGTTTCTTTTAATGGGTCAATTAGTTCGATTTAATGATGTTTGCATGAATAGCACTAAATACAATATGCTCCAAAAAATTGCGCAATGCACTTAGGTCTCCGTTGTCTATCCGCAAATCAGTGAGCCAATTGAGGTGTTTAGCGAAAAATAATTGTTCATGGGAAGTTTCAATCATGTTACTAGCTAAGGTTCTCGGGTAAGGGTAGCTCGCATTCACTTCTTTTATGATGTTTGCAATCTTGCTGATTAAGGATTTGTAATTGACAAACAATCCCTCTTTATTTTCATCAATAACATTCTTAGTAAGGTATACTTTTGAAGATTCGGCTACCACAATCCGATTCAATATGGCTTCGTCGATATGGGCCACATTTGGATCATAAGACTGTGCTTCTGAGATGATTTCGATAATCTTCTTTAATTTGTCCTCCGCAAACTCAATGCTGTTGGTCGAATAATCTATTTGGAATTCTAACCATCCCCAATACCAAGATATGAGATAGATGAGTAGTTTGTGTTTGTTTTCGAAATAGCGATATATAGAAGCTTCTGTACTCCCTATGGCTATAGCCAACTTTTTGAAAGTGAAGGCTTCAAAGCCCAACGTGTCAATAAGCTTTATGCTTTCGCCAATGATATTTCTGCCTAAGTCAGACTTCTCTGGATCGCGTAGAAACAGATTTTTGTGAATTTGTATTTGTACAATTATCGCCATACGCTCATTCGATTAAGTGCCTGAAATCAACACCCGTTAAAACATCTGTCATATATAATAGTTTCATAACGGTAACTATTGTAAAACTGCGCGAAAGTACAACAACGCATTCATTGATGAAAGTATTACTATTAATTTTTAAAGTGACTAATACTACCGTTTACAGGACTACAAACCAAGTACTTTTGCAGCTCAAAACAGCATTAGAAAATTAAAAAATAAATTAGCAGTGATTACCAAAGAAGAAGTTTTAGCAGCACAAAAAGCCTGGGGTGATGGAATCGTATGGATTGGTTCCCAAAAAGGCAACTTAGAAAAGGTCACCGAAGCTGTAGAAGCACACCTTCACAACTTGTATGCCTACGACGAGGGCACCCCTATTCTTTTTAAGCCTACCAAAGCGGCCTCTGTTCAGTTTCGCCCCACCTTTGAAGCCGCAAAAAGTTATTTTATGGGGCATGATGAGAATTTCCCTGAAGATAAAGGATTTGCACTAGAGCCTTGGACAAATGTCATGTTCGATAATTCAGGAGGTATAATTCTCGATGAAGGACGTGCTTTTGCAATGGGGAATTACTATTTTACCAATGTGGCCGGTGATATCATGAAGGTGGAGTACACCTTTGGTTATGTCCGTGTAAACGGTGGTTTGAAAATTGACGTCCACTATTCAGGGGTACCGTATCAAAAATTACTCGACTGTGAACGCCGTGCGGTGTTGGCGGGTAGTGTGCTGTCGGGTAATGTTGTTGCCTAATACCGTTTTAATTACAAGTAAAAACGCCTCCTTGCACACGTGCAAGGAGGCGTTTTTTATGAGGTGGACACGGTTTAATGCACTAAATACTAGGGCATTCGTGATTAATTCACCAAATGATGTCTCAAAAAGTCTATCAGCTAACGACAAAAAGCCAAGAGGCAACAGCGTTAGGCATTTAGCAACGCCTTCACCTTCTCGGATATGGCGCGGCCTTCTGCTTTTCCCGCGAGCTCTTTGCTGGCCGTTCCAATGACTTTTCCCATATCTTTTATGGATGTGGCTCCGAGTTTCTCAATCAAATCGGATATGTAATCTGTCAATTCAGCATCTGATAGTTGTGCCGGTAAAAAGGCTTCAATAATGCCCGCTTGGAATTCTTCATCTTCAGCCAACTCTGGACGATTTTGCTCGTGAAAGATAGCCGCCGCTTCTTTGCGTTGCTTTACTAGTTTTTGCAATAATTTGATTTCCGTGTCCTCGGATAGTTCGTCGCTGCCTGCTTTCTCGGTTTTTGCCAATAATATGGCTGATTTTACAGCGCGTAACGCTTCTAATGATTTTTTGTCCTTGGCGCGCATAGCTGTTTTCATGCGGTCTTGAATCTGTGCTTCTAAGTTCATGGTAATTAATTTTTCTGTGTACTCTCTCAACCTCAATTTAGGCGATATAGTTTTTTAAATAGTTAAAATGTGGTGTTAATTCCCCGTTTTTTGTTTCTGTTGCTCGCCATAGCATCGCTGTTGCATCGGCATCAAAAAGCGCTGGTACAACATGTTCTATAAGGTCATCGCCAAAATCTGTACTAGCGTTTCTGGGCAATTCGCAAGGCAAATTATCTACTGCCATCACAGCGATACTACCAGGGGTGCCAAAGGGAACTTCTTTTTCGGTTTTGGGGTCGTATCCGTAAAATGGCTCCGCTATGGTGGACGGGCGCAAGGTGCTCGCCACAGGTCCGTCTATATCGCAACTGACATCCGCAATGATGGAAATTTTGAAATCGTCGCTCTTTGCAGCTGCTCTCGTAAAGATATAAGGTGCTTTTGCATCCCAATAATGACATGGAATATAGAGGTCTGTTACTGCTGCAAAGCGCTGGAAATCTGAAACAAAGTCTTCGGGATTGTTAAAAAACTCTGTTCGATTATACGGCGCTCCATCTTTCCGCTTGTTGTAGTGATCTACGCCAAGTACGGTAAAAACTGGCTCATTAAAACTTTTTGTACAATAGTCTTCTGGAGAAACTTCTCGAATACTAGCATGACGCAAGGTTTCTTGTGCACCATTGCTTACGCGTCCTTTTCCTGTTATGGCAATTTTGTAATTGGCAGGTAAAGACACATGGCGTAATTGTGCATTCATGGCGGCTAAATCAAAACAGCTGTGGGCCGGTGGTAATGTAAATGCTT
Source organism: Schleiferiaceae bacterium (assembly GCA_022565875.1). Taxonomy (GTDB): domain Bacteria; phylum Bacteroidota; class Bacteroidia; order Flavobacteriales; family Schleiferiaceae; genus JAIULY01. Next base: position 23,586 of record JAIULY010000015.1, read on the forward strand.
TTGATAATTCGGCGTAAGCACGTAGGCCATTGTATGCCCCAACAATTCCTGCATACCTCCCAAAAGCCACCACCCGTTGACCTTTTTGATTGGTCAACAATTCATAATCAATTAAGCGAATGTTTTTGGCAATAATGGCCTTTAGTAGGTTGCGATTGTATGGTTGTTCTTTGTAAGTGTGGGAAAAAAAGAAAAAGGTTTTTCCTGGAATTAAATCCTCGATATTGACTTCTTTGACACCCCAAATCACATCACAGTCATCAAGATTTTCGACCACTGAAATTCCAGCATCCCGGTACTCCTCGTCGGTATACGCCCTCACAGCGCTACTTTGTACCGCAATTGCAAGCGTTGGATAGTCCTGCAATAACTTTTTACAGTGCGCTGGTGTGAATGGAACGCGTTTATCTGGTGGGTTTTTGCCTTCGGTAATAATTCCAAATTTCATAAGTACAATGATTTAATTTGCCTAAAGTGGGTCATTAGTGGAAAGGCAAAAATAAGAAGCTAAAACGTGGAAACCAATCGGTTTTTTCTCATAAATTTGCGTGGCGAATTACTTCCTTTTATACACTTCTTCAAAAGGAACTCGTCTGCGTGCACCCCAAACGCCATGCGGCTCTCGAATGCCACAAGACACAACCATATTTACTTCCGCTCCCCGTGGCAATTGCAACAAGCGTTTCACTTTTCGGCTATCAAAACCTTCCATCGGACAGGTGTCGTAATGTGCATCGGCCATAGCTAACATAAAAGTTTGTGCAGCTAATGCGCAGGTTTTGTGCACCACAACGCGCATGTCTCCTTCGGATACTTGATAGGTTATGGGGCGAAACAATCCAACAATATTGACTAGGAGCTTGCGAACCCCGCCTAAAATCCCCAAAAATCTGCTGTATAAAAAAGGCATCAATTTTCCATAGTACAACTGAACTTTTTGAATGCGGCTCGCTTGTTTTTCTGTTGGGCTATGTTGTTGTATATTGGTTATTTCATTGTTCAGAATGGCCTTTGCCCGCTGTTTATACAAATCCTGACGCGTTACAAAAACCACCATCTGTTGCGCCGTTGTGGCTGCCCCTTGCCCGAGACATGCGGCTGCAAGGGGTTTTAAAATTGTTGGGTCGGTAATGTGATAAAACTCCCAAAGTTGCATGTTGGAGCTGTTAGGGGCTAGTGTGGCTAATTCAAGACATTGTTGTACGATGGCTGCATCAATGGGCTCAGGTTTGTAAGCTCTTACAGATCGACGATATTGAACGGCTTCTTTAAATTCCATAAAGGTATTGGGTGAATTTTATGTGGCTAATGGCGATGCAATACAACAAAATAAATGGGGGTTATGAACATGAAAAAAGTTTTAACCTGCCATCGTTGAGTAATGCGTTTGATTTATTTGCCATTTAAGTAATTTAAATGATTTGCTTTACTAAAAAAGGGCTTCCTTTTTTTGCTGCTGCGAATTAACGACAAAAGACCCATACTTTTCGGGTGAACCCTCAATGAATAAAGAAACCTCTCTTCATTCAATAGTGAACAAAGAGAGGTTTCCAAACCAAAAAAACAAAAACTAATGCGGGAGCTTTGTGCGCAAGATGCCGTAAAGCAATGTGCCTAAAAGCGCTCCTATAATTATCAGGATCATCATAGAGTAACCATACCCAAAGTTGACAAACATCGGTCCGGGACAAGCACCTGTCATGGCCCATCCCAACCCGAAAATGGTGCCGCCAGCTAGGTACCGCCAAATACTCATGTCTTTTGGGTTGAAAATGATGGGGTTACCACCAATGTCACGAATTTTAAACCGCTTGATTAATTGGGTAGTAATCACGCCGATAACTATGGCTGTGATAATTATACCATACATATGAAACGACTGAAAGCGAAACATTTCCTGAATTCTAAACCAGGATATAGCTTCTGACTTGGTCATTACAATGCCAAATAAAATCCCCGTTATTGCGTATTTTATGAGTTTCATTTTGTGTTATTTCTTTTTGTAGTTAAAAAATAAGAGGGAGAAGTAAGTGCGTCATGATCAACCCACCTATGAAGAAGCCTACTACGGCAATCATACTTGGGATTTGCAAATCACTAACCCCACTAATGGCATGTCCTGAAGTACAACCACCGGCGTATCGCGCACCAAACCCCACTAATAACCCTCCGAATATCAAGAACAAAATACCTTTTATAGAAGAAGCAAACTCCCAGCTAAAAATTTCTGTTGGTTGCATGCTCTCGGGGGCAGCTATACCTAAAGCTGCCAAATCATTGATCGTAGAAGCAGCAATTTGAACGGGGTTGCCGTCATTCATAAAGGTGTTGGCAATCCAACCGCCCAAAATGGCACCCACTAGAAACACAAGATTCCAAGTTTGTTTTTTCCAATCAAAATTGAAGAAAGAAACTTTACTCCCAGCTCCTGCAATGGAACACATGGTGCGCAAATTCGCAGAAAACCCAAATGATTTCCCAAAGAACAATAAAAGAATCATGACCAAGCCAATGACTGCACCGGAGGTGTACCATGGCCAAGGGTTAATTAAAAAATCCATATCTAAATGTGTGTTTGTCTGTTTGTTTTAATGTGTTATACGTGAAAAGTGATGATGGGTTTGTGCATGTGATTCACCAATTTTTCTGCAACATCAGGCCTGAAAATCTGCGATAGTGCCGAGCGACCTTCCGTGGCGACAACAATCATGTCCATAGGTTGCTTTTGGTCGAATTCCAATACCTTGCGCTCTGTAATACCACCTCCATAGGTGTGCGTTTTGATCTTATCCATGCCTTGCTCACTTAAGAACTTATTCAAATCACCTTCTGACGCTGCATCTTCTGGTTTTTCGTTGTGCATCAAGTGCAACGTAGCATCAAACCCTTTGGCTATTTCTTTAATGGCTTTTGGAATGCGTGCCGCTTTGTCTGTGACTTTGTGTAGCAATAAGATGTTGTCGATTTGCAAGTCGGAACGATCACACATCAAACTCAATACGGGAATGTTGCAGCCGCGTACAACTTGTTGCGTTTCGGAACCACTGATGAGCTCTTTTAGGCCAAATGCGCCTTTGGTGCCCATTACAATCAAATCAAATCCCTCCATTTTCGCTTTGGCAATTATGCTACTTGCAATAGGACCGAATGAAATGGAAGTATTCGCTGCCTCAAAATTTGAAAGGTCATACATTTTGAAACCTTTCTCAGCAGCTTCGGCGCGCGCTTGAAGGTAGCCTTGCACGGCATCTTCTTCAACTTCAACCGTGCCGGAGGTGGTAAGACGGGCCTCAGTTTTGCAGGGTATAATGTGGTGCAACTCCACACTCACAGGCACTTTCTCGGCAAGTTTTTTTGCTAATATCAATGCAAAATCCGCTTGTGGACTAAAATCAGTTGGGATTAATATTTTGAGACTCATAGCTATTTGTTTTGAGTTTGTTTTAATGAAAACATACTGTTTTTTGACGTTGCAAAATTGCGACGACTTGTCTCAAAATGTCGTGACTAGTGTCACAGCCATTATTGTCTTCCCTAACGTTATAAAATAATTTAAATAGTATTTCATGGACAGGCATCATTTCTTAACCTTGCAATTGCCGTTAGTGAAAACGAATGTTCTTTCACCTACGATGCCGTCCACAATTAAGGGTGGATTTTTTTTCGACTGGGGTTGATGATTTTTTCTCTTTGGTAAACAGCTGTGTATGCAACAGAATTTATGTTTCCCGTTGTGGATTGGGTATCTTCCAGAAAGGATGATTTCAAGCTGGATTTATGCTGATTTAACTACCTGTAAATGTGGTACGGGAAAATTTTAGTTCAAAATGTCTTTTGTAGAAAGCGTTTTTTAGAAGAGAATCTGCTATGGATTGAGATTTTGGTATTTCTCTTGTCTGATTTTGAGATGAATGGAGGATAAAAAAATCCCCAGAGCGCTGTGCTCTGGGGATTTTGTAGTTGGTTTGTGAAGGGGTCTCCACAAATTAGTGACTATTTATTTAGCAACTTGAAATTTCACAACGCGTTGTCCTGCTCCGTCATTGATGTTCAAGAAGTACAATCCATTTGCAAGACTGTTTACATCAATATCGTGTGCGCGCTTTACATTTCCTGCTACTTCAAACGCTCCAGAAGCTACTTTTTGGCCCATTTGATTAACGATGGTGTAACCCACTTGCTTGTTGGTTTCGGCTTGAACCAAAACTTGCAACACATCAGCAGCAGGATTTGGGAAAACGTTTACGCTGAAATCAGCAGCATTTTCATTCAAGCCGATGGAAGTAGGCGTCAAGTCAACAGATTGGTAAATCTCGCGCGTAGCAGGGTTTTGCAACCAAGCCACCACACCTAAGTTAGCAAAGTTTTCAACACTGTGCTCTGAGGCGTGATTTACCGGGTCACCAGCATTATTGGACAATCTGTAGTTGCCGTTGAACTCATAAACACGGTTGAAGTTGCGCTTGTCATTGGCCGTAAGCCCAGTAACCATTTCCCCTGTGTTAGAAGGAATCATTTTTTTCATTACATAGTGAAACTCAGTTTCGCCATTTGTTTTTACGTTGTTAAACGTAGTTGCTTCATAAATGGCTATGTGCAAAACAGCGTTGCTAATATTTGTGAAGGGGGTAACGTCAATGTCAATACCAACTACCTGACCATTAACTAAATAAGTTCCAGACATTTCAACAAAAGAGGGTACGTCTGCAAAGCTGGTAAGGATAGGCGTGGTCAAAGAAGCTGCATTTTGATCCCATTGGCCATCAATTTCTAAACGTGGAATCGAATTAACACCGTAGTAGTTTCTGCGAGCCACAGCTTCTGGCGTGCAATACGGGTCTCCCGTGCCAGGAAAGTTTTGCTGATAACGAATCTGATTGGCTACACCTGGATTTTGACCAACAATGTTGTCTAAATTGGTATTCCCGGGTCTGCATGGCCCACAAGTAGAACTGGTAAACACTTCCAACAAGGGTCTGCGTTGTGTCAAATTGGCGACTACTTGTACTTGCTTAGAAATTTCGTCATTATTCGGGTTTTGATCGGGGTTACCGTTGATATTGGAGGCAAACGCCTTCAATGTATAGGTGCCTGTTGCCGGATTCCAAGGGGTTGGGTGGGTAAAAGTATAAGAGCTACTCGTAGGGATATTTACACCTGAAATCGTTTGGGTTACCACAGCACCTGTGTTTGCTTGGTAGTTGATGTCAAAAGAAGTAACTGTTTGGGCGCCGAAATTAACTAATTCGCCACTAACAGTAAATGGAGCATTTACTGCAGCCAAAAAGTTGGGGACATTCAAAGCAGAACCTGCCATGTCATAATCTGGTCTAATTCCTGGAATAAATTCGTAGTAGTAGTTGTCTGCATCAGTAGGGTCATTGTCTGCCGAAATGTTGGTAACCGCTGGAGACAAGCTCGTCATCACTGCCGTACTACTATTTACTTGAATACCTAAGGTCAAATTGAGAGCACCGCAATTAGCGTGGCGCTGATCGACCAAATAGATTTTATTGGTGGATTCTTCTAATACAATGCTCCAATATGTCCAACAGTTAGCCGATCCGCCAGCAATGCTGTAAGAGGTGAAAAACACCCAATGTTGACGATTGGGAGCTGTGCCAAAGGTTTTGTTTACAATGATGTCATTTGCCCCGGGTCCAGCTAATCCCCAAATCACAACAGAGTTGTCAGGTATTTGTGCATTTGGTAATGTCGTATTAGTTGAAGATGGAACTGGGTTAGCAGCAGGATTAAAAGTCAGTACTCCTGAAGAACTTACTTTGTATTCCGTTACTGGTACTCCATTAAAGTTAAAAGCAAAAGGAATAGTTTGTGTTGTAGACCACGCAGGCGTGGCTTGACCACCGCCTAGAATAGTTACCCAACTCGGGTCTAATCCTCCACCAACAGGGAACTCGGGATCCGTATTCAATCCACCAGGATTTCCTGGAGAAGTAGATTGATTGTAATAGTACTGCGCGTTGACAAACGTGGCGCAAAAGGCAAAAAGAAGCAAAGAATACAGCTTTCTCATTTGTGTAGATTTAAGTTTTTGTTGTGGCAACTGCAAAAACACTATTGCATATTTTTAGCAGTTACTTAAGATTTAATTAACAGGGCTAAAATAGTAGTTTTTATGAAATGTAAAACACCATTTTCTAAATTCCTGACTTTTTTTTGATGTTCCATTTTTTTGCTTGCCTAATGTACAATTAAAGTTACTTATGAGAGTTGTTATCCAGTACGCTTTGTTTGGGCTACTTTTTTTTTAATGACAAAGCCCCACACTTTCAGCTGACATTAATCATTGTTTGAGTCGGGGGAAACCATCTAATTTAGCCACTTAATAAAATCTCCCTCATTGTGTCACAGTCATCTTATTTCATTCGCGAAGCTTTCGATAGCTTACTCACAGAGAATCAAAGAGCACTTATGCAGCTTTTTGAAAGAGACGGTGAATACATCACCGTTGCAGAAGGCCAAGTTTATCATTTCAATAATCAAAGCAAACCGGGTTTTGTTTGGATTCTTAGCGGAGCCGCAAAGGAGATGGCAGATACCAATCAGTGTTACCATATTTTTATAGCGGGAGATTTTATAGGCTTAGAAGAAATGCTTTCCCAAAAACCATTGGGTCACTCTTTGCAATTTGTTTCTACGGTCAATCATATCCTTTTTGTACCCGAAACCGCCTTTCTAAAAGTGCAACGGACCAATCCGGGTATTGCAACACCGCTGATTCGAAAGATTCATATGGATGTAACGAATTTAGAAGATCGCGCCATTAGTATTTGTCAAACGTCTACGAGTAAAAGATTGGAACAGCTATTTAAGAATTTGCAATTGCGTTGGGGAAAGCACGCAGAGGATTGGGTACCTCTAAAGGTCTCCATGGAAGATTTGGCGCAAATGGTGGGGGCTTCTCGAAACACTATTTTACGCATCATTAAAACGCAACGCGAACAAGGGATGCTTGAGTTCGAGGAAGACCGTTTCCGCTGGCTCGGACAGTTGGATACCGTTTCCTAATACTTCTGTTTGATGCGCATATTAATAATATGTGCTTTTGGTGCTAATTTTCTTTTAATCAATAAAGGCGCTTTCGCAGCGCGGTGTACTTTTTTACCGCTGCTAGTCACCCTTATTCAATGAAAAATCGAAGCGATAACCTCATCGCTATTTTATAAAGACTCACCGTCTATTCATATTTTTTGGATAAGATAACGTTACCTTTGCATTCACACAAAATGCTGTAAACTTGCAGGCTCAAAATAAGATATGCTTTCAAAGAAGTCAAAATATGCCATTCATGCTTTAGTTCACTTAGCCTCAGTGAATAGTGGAAAGCCTGTTCAGGCCGAAAACATTGCGAAAGCGCAAAATATTCCCAAAAAATTTCTGGAATCGATTCTTTTAGACCTCAAGAACGCGGGTATTCTCGTCAGTAAAAAAGGCCGCTTTGGTGGTTACCTCCTTGCACGAGATGCAGAAACTATCAATTTGGCCGAGGTAATCCGCATTTTTGATGGGGCATTAGCTTTTTTGCCATGTGTTACACACAAGTACTACCAACGCTGTGACGAATGCCCCGATGAAAACCTATGTGGAGTACGAGACATTTTTCTTGAATTGCGCAACGAAACTGTAGAAATTCTCAAGCGATCTAGTCTTTCAGAGATTTTAAAAAGAGAACAACAATTGAGTCCGCTCCCAAAAGAATGAGACCAATCAAAATCAACTCAGAGAAGTTTTTGTTTCAGAGAAGACTAGAGTTGTTTGTGAAAATTTGAAAACCCACAATCCATTCAATGTGTAATGAAAAGGAACTTTTCGGAGGTTGCTCAAAATCTCATTTCCGGTGCCTTACCCGGAATGGGAAGAAAATATTATTTCTATGTTAATCTATAATTTTCTTGTTTGGTTTTTCGTGATATTATTGTATTGATTCTCTAATTTGGAATTAGTCTACATAATGAAGAGCAAGCCGCCCATGTGTTATTGTAGGTATTTAAGTGTTATTATTTACAGAAAAACTAGGATTTATTGCGGCTTTTGTGATTAATGCAAAAACAACCTTTTCAAACAGAAAGAAAAGTCTTTAAAATACAGCTTTTAAAATTGCTGTTAAATTGTATTTTCAATAGTGGAAACTTGATGAATATATCTAAATTCGTACCCCTGCACAAGTGGTTGAAACGGGAGTAGTATGCTCAAAATTTCAGTTTTCAAAGCAGGAAAAACAATTAGTGCTAAAACAATCCGACTGATGAATGAAAAAGTATGGGTGGCATTTTGTCCGTGTCAATGTGGTGGCGCTCGCAAAATAATCACCACTGAGGGCATGGAAACACTTATCAATAACAAAACCCTTCGCGAATCGCTTATTGAGGAAGGCTATGTTTTGGAGAACTTACCTGTGGAACGAACAAAGCACCTCAAGTTTGGGTGCAAGAAAAAGTTCACGCGATAAAAACCAAACCAAGGTAGCATTCGTTTATTAGTAAAGTTTAACTAATGAAACACGTTATTTTCTCCATGCTTTGCTGCGCGATGCTCGCCTGCAATGCTCAAAACGATACTGCCATGACAACACCCAAAGTAGAAAAAACAGATCAAGAATGGAAGGCCATTCTTTCTCCAGAACAATATCGCATCTTACGCCAAAAAGGTACTGAACGTCCTCACACTGGAGAATATAATATGCATTTTAAAGACGGTATCTACTATTGCGCAGGGTGCGAAAGTCCGCTGTTTAAAAGTGAACACAAATTTGAATCGCACTGCGGTTGGCCAAGCTTTGACAATCCCATTTCAGATACGGCTGTTGTTGAAAAACGCGATTTGAGCTATGGCATGATTCGAACTGAAAT